>CAIRMK010000299.1 GCA_903879645.1 uncultured Bacteroidota bacterium | reverse complement strand
TGGGGAATATCTGCGTGAAGAAAACCCGAGGTAATCATTCGTGCTTGCTCTCCCGAACGAATACTTCCAATATGAAATTGGTACTTTCTAAAAAAAAAGTGGTCTTCAAACCCTTTAAAACTAACAATAACGTTGAGCGCAATGATCGCAATGAGAAAAATATTGTATTCCATAAGTTTTATTTTGGTAAAAGTAGAAATAGTTATTTATGTTTTGTTAAACCAAAGTTATAAAATTAACTTAAACCGTATATTTGTAAAAATTTATTAGAATGCAATTGTTAATCTATCTAGTAATCTATCCGTTTCTATGGCTTATTTCGATACTGCCATTCCCATTGCTATATGCATTTTCAGATTTTATCTACCTGATTTTGTATTATGTAATCGGATATAGAAAAAAAACAGTACGGGAAAATCTTATTTTGGCATTCCCAAACCTTACGGATAAAGAACGATTAATTATTGAGAAAAAATCATTCCATCACCTGTGTGATATGTTTCTTGAAATGGCAAAAACAATGACTATTTCTCAAAAAGAAATCAACAAACGATTCAAATACACCAATTTGGATGTTTATCTTGACTTAGAGAAAAAAGGAAAAAGTATTGCCTTGATGTGCGCACATTATGCTAGCTATGAATGGGTACTTTCTATGAACAATCACATTACTTTTAAAGGGTATGGCATTTATAAAAAAATTGCAAACCCCTATTTTGATAAGTTGGTGAAAGACATCCGAGCTAAATTCAAAGCCTACCTCATCACGACCAAAGAAACCAAACCAACAATAGAACAAAATACCATCACTAATGTATTAGGACTCTATGGTTTTGCAAGCGATCAAACACCAAGAAGGTCAGATAACTTATATTGGTATACTTTTTTGGGAATTGAAACCCCCATCCACTTTGGTGCCGAAATGTTGGCAAAAAGATACAATATGAATGTAATTTATCTCAAAGTAACTAAAGTGAAAAGAGGATTTTACGAAGCTTCCTTCGAAGTGCTTTCTGATGATGTAAAATCGGTACCCAATTATAAAATTTCAGAAATGTTTATGCAGCGAGTCGAACAACAGATTTATGAAGCACCCGAATTTTATCTGTGGACACATAAACGCTGGAAACATAAAAAAACAGATTAAAAAAATCCCATTACTAAAAGTAATGGGATTTATTTAATCTATTCTCTATTTTCTATTCTCTATATTCTATTCTCTATCCTCTCAATTTAAGAATACATTTTCTTTCTCAACTCTTGTACTTTTTCATCATCAAGATATTCATCAAATGTCATGTATCGGTCAATAACCCCATTCGGTGTAATTTCTAAAACTCTATTGGCAACCGTTTGCGCAAACTCATGGTCATGTGTAGTAAACAACACGGAACCTTTAAAGTTTTTCAACGAATTATTAAATGCAGTAATCGATTCCAAATCCAAGTGATTGGTAGGTTCATCAAGCATTAACACATTGGCACGAATCATCATCATTCGAGATAACATACAACGTACTTTTTCTCCTCCTGATAATACAGTACATTTTTTCAAAGCTTCTTCTCCCGAGAAAATCATTTTCCCTAAAAACCCACGAACATACACTTCGTCACGTTCTTCTTCTGTTTTTACAAATTGACGCAACCAGTCTACTAAATTCAAATCACCATCAGTGAAAAAGGCACTATTGTCATTTGGTAAATAGGATTGATTCGTAGTAATTCC
Organism: uncultured Bacteroidota bacterium; assembly: GCA_903879645.1. Taxonomy (GTDB): domain Bacteria; phylum Bacteroidota; class Bacteroidia; order Flavobacteriales; family Flavobacteriaceae; genus Flavobacterium. The sequence goes on along the minus strand of CAIRMK010000299.1, from coordinate 2,117 downwards.
CCAACTGAATTCTCCTGCATCCGCCGTTTGATTTCCATTTAATATCTCATAGAAAGCAGTAGTGGCTCTCGAATCTTTAGAGAAAATAACAACTTTATCTCCTTTCGCCATATTCAAATCTACATTTTTGAACAATACTTCACCATCAACAGAGGCAGCAAGATTTTGAATGTGCAAAATTTGATCGCCAGCTTCTCTTTCTACATCAAATATAATAGCGGGGTACCTTCTACTTGAGGGACGAATTTCATCCAAATTCAATTTATCAATCATCTTCTTACGAGAAGTAGCTTGTTTGGATTTAGCCACATTCGCACTAAAACGACGAATAAACTCTTCCAATTCCGCTTTTTTCTCCTCAGCTTTCTTATTTTGTTGTGCTTTTTGTTTAGCAGCTAATTGACTCGATTCATACCAAAAAGTATAATTACCTGAATAATGATTAATTTTAGAAAAATCAATATCGGAAATATGAGTACAAACAGAATCTAAAAAGTGTCTATCGTGAGAGACTACTATCACCGTGTTTTCATAATTGGCAAGGAAGTTTTCTAACCAAGTAATGGTCTCAAAATCCAAATCATTGGTAGGCTCATCCATTACCAATACATCTGGATTTCCAAAAAGAGCTTGTGCCAATAACACACGCACTTTCATCTTCCCTTCCATTTCTCCCATTAAATTATAATGCATATCGGCTGAAATACCCAAGTTCGATAACATAGCGGCCGCATTTGAATCTGCATTCCAACCATTCATCTCTTCAAATTGCACTTGCAACTCTCCTATTCTATTAGCATTCTCATCGGAATAATCGGCATACAAAGCATCCATTTCTGTCTTAACAGCAAATAAAACTTTATTCCCCATCATTACGGTTTCTAAAACGGTGTGTTCGTCAAACATATTGTGGTTCTGATTCAAAACCGACATACGTTTTCCTGGCTCTAAAATTACTCGCCCCGAAGTAGGATCAATATCACCTGCCAAAATCTTCAAGAAAGTAGATTTTCCAGCACCATTCGCACCAATAACACCATAACAATTACCTTGAACAAAAGTGGTATTTACTTCATCGAATAATATTCTTTTACCAAATTGCACCGATAAATTAGAAACTGTAAGCATAAAACAGGGTATTTTAAATTTGGTGCAAAAGTAAACAAAAGTGTTCAAATTTCAGTAGTAAGGGGTCAGTTTTCTAAACTAAATTCAAAAACACAATTCAACAATCGAAAATGGAAAGTTTCTCAAGCTTTTTGTTCAAATACTTTTCCATAATCAAAAAAAACACCCCAAAATAGATCGCCTATCTTGGGGTGTTTTACGAAACTAAATTGTAAATAATTATGATTTTAAAGCTTCTTTTGTTTGAAATTCAAAATTAGTAGACATTTTATTAGATGGATTAATCAAATCAAAATCGATAGGATAAACTTCATTAGAAGGAACACTTTCAATAATTTGATTGTCTAATTGTATGTAATTTTCTAGGGTAGGCGCAATCAATAATGGCTGATTCAATTCAGCTTGATTTTCTGTTATTTTTTTATCTTCTTCGACAATTACCTCAATTGATTTTGTATAATGTGTCGAAATTACTAGGGTAGATACCATAAGTCGCTCTACTGATTCTAAATTGACTGCTGGTTTTGATAGGTTATTTTCTACAGATAATTTTAAATCTGTTTTGGGGTCAGTTCTAGAAACTTCTGTTTCTACATTTTGTTGCTCTAATTCAACTACTTTAGCAAACGATAGGTTGACAAACAAGCTTGCAATGATTCCTAAATAAGCGATTGATTTTTTCATGACTTTATCTTTTAAACGATGACACGTCAAATTTTCAATACAAATTTACGAAAAAATTAAAAAACCACGATAAATCGTGGTGTTTATTTTACTAAAACTGTCTTTTACTTAAGAAAATTCAACACATTCTTTTCAATTCGCTCATTGATATTTGAAATATCTGCCTTTATGAACTTCTCTCCCAATATATTTTCATATAATTCTATATATCTTTCAGAAACAGAAGCAATATATTCATCGGTCATATTCGGAATTTGTTGCCCTTCTTTTCCTTGAAAGCCATTTTCAATCAACCAACGTCGTAC
>CAIRMK010000298.1 GCA_903879645.1 uncultured Bacteroidota bacterium | reverse complement strand
CCTGCTAGATTGCAAATTCCAGAAAACATTAAAGAACAGTTAATCGTAGAGTTGTACAACAAATAATAATTGACAGTAGTCTAAATTATGGCAATATTTAATTTTCAAAAGCCCGATAAAGTTATCATGATCGATTCAACCGATTTTGAAGGTAAGTTTGAGTTCAGACCTTTAGAACCTGGTTACGGATTGACTGTTGGTAATGCACTTAGAAGAGTTTTGCTTTCTGCTTTAGAAGGATATGCAATTACATCAACAAGAATTGATGGTGTTGAGCATGAATTTTCTACTATTTCAGGAGTTGTTGAAGATGTTACAGAAATTATCCTTAGTCTTAAGCAAGTACGTTTTAAACGTCAAATAGAAGATATTGATAACGAATCAGTAACTATTTCTATAACAGGAAAAGAGCAAATTACTGCTGGTGATTTTCAAAAATTTATTTCAGGTTTTCAAGTTTTGAATCCTGAACTAGTAATCTGTAATCTTGATCCAAAAGTTAATTTCAATATGGAATTAACAATTGAAAAAGGTAGGGGATATGTTCCTGCAGAAGAAAACAAAAAACAAAACGCTGCGATTGGTACAATCTTTACAGATTCTATCTTTACTCCAGTTAAAAATGTGAAATATACTATTGAAAATTTCCGTGTAGAACAAAAAACAGATTATGAAAAATTAGTTTTTGAAATTAAAACTGACGGATCAATCGATCCAAAGGATGCTCTTACTGAAGCCGCAAAAGTATTAATTCACCACTTTATGTTATTCTCTGATGAGAGAATAACTCTTGAGGCAGATGAAATTGCACAAACAGATTCATACGATGAGGAATCATTGCACATGAGACAATTGCTTAAAACTAAGCTTGTTGACATGGATTTATCTGTTAGAGCATTAAATTGCTTAAAAGCAGCTGAAGTTGATACATTAGGAGACCTTGTCTCTTTTAACAAACACGACTTAATGAAGTTCCGTAACTTCGGTAAAAAATCTTTAACAGAATTAGATGAACTAGTTGCAGTTAAAAATTTAACTTTCGGAATGGATTTGTCAAAATATAAATTAGATAAAGACTAGTTTCTTTATTCAAATTAAATAGCATTTAAAATGAGACACGGAAAAAAATTCAATCACTTAAGCAGACAGACTGGACATAGAAAATCTATGTTAGCTAATATGGCTTGTTCATTAATTGAACACAAACGTATTAACACAACTGTTGCTAAAGCAAAAGCACTTAAACAATTCGTTGAGCCGCTTATAACAAAATCAAAAGAAGATACTACTCATAACAGACGTATCGTTTTCGCTTACTTACGTAACAAATATGGAGTTACTGAACTTTTTAGAGAAGTAGCTGCTAAAGTTGGTGATCGTCCGGGTGGATACACTCGTATCATCAAAGTTGGAAACCGTTTAGGTGATAACGCTGATATGGCAATGATCGAGTTAGTAGATTTCAATGAAATTTACAACGGTGGTAAAAAAGAAGAGAAAAAAGCTAAAAGCCGTCGTGGTGGAAAAGCTAAAAAAACTGAAACTTCTACAGCCGAAACAAAAGCTACTGATGCTCAAGAAACTTCTTCTGAAGAAACTTCTGAATCAGCAGAATAATGAATTCAATTTTATAAATATTAAGGATAAACTTTAGAGTTTATCCTTTTTTTTTATGTTTAAATACTGATTTCGCATTCTTTAAGAATCAGAAACTATTGTTTATGGACTTATGTTGAATCCATTTCACAATTGCCAAGGCTAAATGACAACTATTGGATTGTTTATAAACTCTAATAATTCAACTTTATTATTCAAATTGAATACTATAAATTTGCAATACAACTACAAACACAAAATGAAATACACAACACGACCACAAGCCATTTTACTACTTGCTGACGGAACTATTTTTTACGGAAAATCTATCGGAATTGCAGGCACAACATTTGGAGAAGTTTGTTTTAATACTGGTATGACCGGTTACCAAGAAATATTTACTGATCCTTCTTATTTCGGACAAATCATGGTGGCTACCAATCCTCATATTGGTAATTACGGCGTAAATGACAATGAAATTGAGTCTGATAAAATTATGATTTCTGGATTGGTTTGTAAAAACTTTAGTTTTAATCATTCACGTCCCGATTCAGAAAGTAATCTTTATGATTATTTTGAGAAACAAAATTTAATTTGTATTTCGGATGTTGATACACGTGCCTTGGTTAGCTATATTCGTGACAACGGCGCACAAAATTCTGTTATATCAACAGACGGAACTTCAATTTCAGATTTGAAAAAACAATTGATAAATATCCCTAATATGAAAGGTTTAGAATTGGCTTCTAAAGTTTCAACAAGTAAACCTTATTTCTATGGAAATGAAAATGCAACCTATAAAATTGCTGCATTAGATTTAGGAATTAAGCGGAACATATTAAGAAATCTTTCTAAAAGAGATTGTTACATTAAAGTTTTTCCATACAATGCCAATTTTGAAGAGTTAAAAGAATTTAATGCGGATGGATATTTTTTATCTAATGGGCCAGGGGATCCAGAGCCACTTGTTGAAGTTCAAGGAACTGCAAAACAAATGATTTTATCTGATAAACCAGTTTTTGGAATTTGTTTAGGACATCAAATAATTGGTTTGGCAAATGGAGTTTCAACTTATAAAATGTTTAATGGTCATCGTGGAATTAATCATCCTGTGATGAATTTGTTAACTGGGAGAGGTGAAATAACTTCTCAAAATCATGGTTTTGCTGTTAATAGAGAAGAATTGGAGAAACATGAAGATTTAGAAATTACTCATTATCATATCAATGATAATACAGTCGCTGGAATGAGAATGAGATCAAAAGAATGCTTTTCTGTACAGTATCATCCTGAGGCAAGTCCAGGACCACATGACTCATCTTATTTATTTGATGAGTTTATTATAAAAATTTCCTTGCGAAAATAATTATTTGAAATTATAAATTTTTTTTAAAAAAGTTACTTTTTAGTTTTTGCCATTTATCTATTAATTCCTTTTTTTGGATTTGTATGTTATTAAAATTTTCAAAAAAAGTATTTTTACTACTATTTAATAATCGAACTTTTTCGTTATAATTATCTATTTCAATCTCATTGCTATTATTTAAATTCTCTTTTAAAATGTTTAATTTGTTTGATATTTGTATATAATCTTTGTATAGAGGAATTAGTTTTTCATTTTGATCTAATATAAATGCAATGTATTCTATGTTGGCATTGTTTAGTGAATGATCAATAAAAATTTTTTTATATTTTTCTGTTTGTAATTTGGATTCCTCACAAACTTGATTTAGATAAAACAAACATTTGCTTACATTTACAGCATCAGTTGTTAATAATAAATCGCATAGCT
>CAIRMK010000297.1 GCA_903879645.1 uncultured Bacteroidota bacterium | reverse complement strand
TTTTTTTCATTGCATAGTGGTGCTACGGAATTAAAAAAAGCTGAAATATGGGATATAAATACAATTTTGCAGCCAATTGAAAAAAGTTTAAACGACTTCAAACAAAAACTCCCAAAAAGCTATTGGCTCTTTGGGAGTTTTTTATGTTTGTTTGTGTCGATTATTCTTCTAAAGCATTCCATCCACGAGCTTTCAAAGGAATTTTAGTATCCGCTCTCGTGATTAAATGTATGCCTTCGCTTTCGCGAACAATATGTCCAATTACCGTAAAGTTGGGATTGGCTTTTATCTTATCAAAATCCTCCATTGGGATGGTGAACAGCAATTCATAATCTTCACCGCCATTTATAGCAACGGTAGTAGAATCGATATTGAATTCCTCACACACATTGATAAACTGCGGATCTACTGGAATCTTTTCTTCGTATAAATTGCAACCCACTTTGCTTTGTTTGCAAAGGTGAATAATCTCTGAGGACAATCCATCCGAAATATCAATCATTGATGTGGGTTTCAATTCTAGTTTTTCTAACAACTCTCTGATGTCGTGACGCGCTTCCGGTCGCAATTGACGTTCTATTAAATAGGTATAGGCATCCAAATCGGGTTGGTTGTTTGGGTTCACTTGAAACACTTGTTTCTCGCGTTCCAACACTTGCAATCCCATATATGCCGAACCTAAATCGCCAGTTACTACGAGCAAATCATTTTCTTTGGCACCACTTCGGTAAATGATATCTTCTTCGTTGGCTTCTCCAATAGCCGTAATCGAAATGATTAGGCCTTTTTGAGACGAAGTCGTGTCGCCACCAATGACATCTACGTTGTAGAATTTAGAGGCTAAGGTAATTCCGTCGAACAATTCTTCCAAAGCTTCCAAAGGAAAACGATTGGAAACCGCCACTGAAACGGTAATTTGAGTAGGCTTAGCATTCATTGCACAAATGTCAGAAACATTGACCACTACGGCTTTATAACCCAAATGACGCAACGGCATATAGGATAAATCAAAATGTACGCCTTCAATCAATAAATCAGTTGACACGACTACTTTCTTATCTTTAAAATCTAAAACAGCAGCATCGTCACCAATACTCTTTAGTGTTGAGGTGTTTTTTACATCAAAATTTTTAGTCAAATGATCAATCAAACCAAATTCGCCCAATTGAGAAAGGGAGGTACGTTGCGGATTTTTATCTTCTATCATAATGTAACTGTTGCAAAGTTTAAGGTTGCAAAGGTACAACGTTTTTTAACCACAGATTAACTGATTTTCAATGATTTTTTCGCATCTTTATAGTACAAAACGATTCCCATGGAAAATAAAAAAATTGTGACAATGACCATTAACCCCTCCTTAGATAAATCCACCCATTTCAACGGATTGGTTCCTGAACAGAAGATGCGATGTGAAAATCCAAGGTATGATGCTGGAGGCGGTGGAATCAATGTGTCTAAAGCCATCGCTAAGCTAGGAGGGACTTCAACTTGTGTTTATACTTCTGGAGGCCCAATTGGTGAGATGGTAACCGAAATACTCCAACAAGGAGGCATTGAAAACGTCGCTATAAAAATCAAAAACTGGACACGAGAAAATTTTATTGCTTTTGATAATGTCACTAAGGCTCAATATCAATTTGGATTTCCAGGCCATGCTTTTTCAGAAGAAGAGAAAGAAGCTATACTTCAATCCATTAAAGAATTGCCATCCGATTATTTAGTCATCAGCGGCAGTATGAATGAAGG
>CAIRMK010000296.1 GCA_903879645.1 uncultured Bacteroidota bacterium | reverse complement strand
TTTTTTTCATTGCATAGTGGTGCTACGGAATTAAAAAAAGCTGAAATATGGGATATAAATACAATTTTGCAGCCAATTGAAAAAAGTTTAAACGACTTCTTTATCAAAATATTTTGTTTACAAGGTTTCTTTCAACCATTTGTAGAATTCACTTTGCCAAACCATTCCGTTTTGTGGTTTCAGCACCCAGTGGTTTTCTTCTGGAAAGTATAACAATCTACTTTTAATGTTACGCAATTGCGCCGCTTGAAAAGCCTCTTGTCCTTGTCCGATAGGCACACGGAAATCAATTCCTCCTTGGATGATTAAAATTGGCGTGTCCCATTTATCAACATAGTTAATTGGGTTGAAAGTAGTGTACGCTTTTTGTGCCACCGCATTGTTTTTATCCCAATAATTACCTCCAAAATCCCAATAGTTAAAGAATACTTCTTCAGTAGTACCAAACATACTTTGCGTATTGAAAACCCCATCATGAGCGATGAATGTTTTAAATCTATGGTTGTGAATCCCGGCTAAATAAAACACAGAATACCCACCATAACTCGCACCCACACATCCCAAACGGGCTTTGTCTACATAACTTTCTTTCGCTACATCGTCAATTGCCGAAAGGTAATCGTCCATTACTTGACCACCCCAATCTTTAGAGATTTGTTCGTTCCAAGCTTGCCCATGACCATACATTCCTCTACGGTTTGGAGCTACCACAATATACCCTTGTGACGCCATCAAAGAGAAATTCCAACGGAAAGAATAGAACTGTGTCAAGGGCGATTGTGGTCCTCCTTGACAATATAAAAGAGTTGGGTATTTTTTAGAGGTATCGAAGTTTGGAGGAAGGATTACCCATACCAACATCTTTTTGCCATCGGTTGTGGTTACATATCTTCTTTCGTATTTTGGTAATGACAAATGACTGTATGCTTCGTCATTGGTTTTTGTCAATTGATTCCATGTGTTTTTCTTTAGATTATACGAATATATCTCTAACGCATGGTTCATGTCGGTTCTTGTTACAATGGCAACATCGCCTGTGATGTCTACAATGTCGTGAACGTCGAAATCTCCATCGGTGATTTGTCTTGACATTACTGCTATTTTAGTTAAGCCCGGAAAGTTTACTTCGAATAATTGTTGTGTTCCGTTTACTGGTGAAAGGAAATATACTTTTTTGCCGTCTTTGCTCCATTTGAAACTTTCTACTGTTCCGTCGTAGTTGGCCGTTAGGTTGATGTTCATTCCTTTGAAACTTACGATGATGTCGTTTTTGTCGGCTTCATATCCGTCGCGTTTCATTTGCAACCATGTTAAATCGCCTGCAGGAGAGAATGCTGGATTGGTATCATAACCCATGTTTCCTTCTGTTAGATTTTTGGTGGTTTTAGTGTCTAAATTGTATTCGTACAAATCGGTGTTTGTTGAAATAGCATAGGCTGTTCCAAATTTCTTTTTAGACACATAGATGATGCTTTTTCCTGTTGGTGACCATACAAAATCTTCGTCGCCACCAAAAGGTTTTTGAGGAGCATCGAATGGTTCGCCTTTCATGATGTCGATGGCGGTTGCGCCTTCTTTATTATCGGCATAGAAAACGTGGTTGTGTGTTCCAGTGTTCCATGTGTCCCAATGACGGTAATCTAGACCGTTGTAGATTTGAACATCGGCTTTTTGTAACTCTGGATAAAAGTCTTTTCCTAATACGTTTTCTGTTTTTACTTCTTGCGTAGATAGCATCAATGCGCCGTCAGGCGAAATGTTTTTGTCTGCTAGTAAGTCTTTGGTTTCTTTTACTTCTGTTGGGGTTCCACCGGTTAGTGGAATGGTGTAAAATTTGTTGTTTGATTTGTTTTCTTCCATTACTGGAGTTGAAACTTTGTAGACCACCGATTTTCCGTCTTTGGAGATTCCTAATGGTGTTACTCGTCCTAATTTCCAAAGTGTTTCTGGTGTTAAAACCTGTTGTGCAGATGCGGCTATGCTCATAGTGCTCACGATTATAAAAAATATTTTCTTCATTGTAACTACTGGTTTTTAATAAGAGGTTAAAAGTAGGAAAATAATTTTATATAGCGTGTGG
>CAIRMK010000295.1 GCA_903879645.1 uncultured Bacteroidota bacterium | reverse complement strand
GCTTAGCAATATAGAAAAAAAATTATAATCTTCTAAATTTTATATCCATTTTAAAATTTTTTTTATTGCAGCCAATTTATTTAAATATGGAGCATATCTAAATGGCAAATCTATCCACAACCCTTTTTTAACAATTGCTTTTTTATGAGTAAAAGTATCAAAACTTAATTTTCCATGATAAGCCCCCATGCCACTATGACCAACACCACCAAAAGGAAGCCTGTTATTAGAGAAATGAATAATAATATCATTGATGCACCCGCCTCCAAAAGAATATTTTTCAACAATTTCTTTAGCCCATTTGTTATTGTTTGAAAAAACATATAACGACAATGGTTTTTCATATCTTGCAATTATCGCTTCAATTTCACTTTCGTTTTGATAACTAATTATAGGAAGAATTGGACCAAAAATTTCATCCTGCATTACTAAGCTATCTAATTTAGATTCATCCAATAGCGTAGGGGAGATGTAGTTGTCTGAGGTATTGGTTTGTCCACCAAATATAATAGTTTCATTTTCTAAAAAAGACTGTAGACGTAACCAGTTTTTTTGATTTATTATTCTAGGAAAGTCAGCCGATAGTTCAGGATTTTCTCCATAAGCCAATGTAATTTCGTCTTTAAGAGCCTCCACCAATTTTGGTTTTATTTTGTGAGGGACCAAAAGATAATCAGGGGCAATACAAGTTTGTCCCGCATTGATAAATTTGCCCCAAACAATTCTTTTGGCGGATAATTTTACATTGCAATCTGCATCAATAATGCATGGGTTTTTACCGCCAAGCTCTAATGTTATAGGGGTCATATATTCAGCAGCAGCTTTGGCTACAATTTTGCCTACAGCAACACTTCCGGTAAAAAAGATATAATCCCAACGTTGTGATAGTAATTCTTTTGAAACTTCCACACCACCTTCAATAACCTTCACATGGTTATTATCAAATACTTCAGAAATAATTTTAGAGATAATTGCAGAAGTATTTGGAGTAAGTTCAGAGGGTTTTACAACCACTTGATTTCCTGCAGCAACAGCAGCAATTAAAGGACATAAAGCCAATTGATAAGGATAGTTCCAAGGAGCAATAATCAACACCTTTCCATAAGGTTCACTCAAAATAAAATCTGAAGAAGGAAAGTTTAAAAGAGAAGGCAAAACCCATCTAGGTTTTGCCCATCTATCAATGTTTTTAATAGTATTTTTTAATTCAGAAATAACATAACTGGTTTCGGTGACAACCGCTTCAAATTCAGATTTTTTGAAATCTTTATATAAAGCTGCACTTATCTCATTTTCATAATGAATAACAACACTTGAAAGTTGCTTTAATTTTTCTTTTCGGTAGCTTATATTAGTTTTATATTCCATAGAAAATTATAAAAATGCCCATCTAAAGCCTGTATAGAAATCGGCTTGTTTTGCGTTGTTTGTTAAGGAAGAAACGATTGAATTAGAACCTAAATAAAATCCTCCCAATCGAAACCCAAACCCAACAGCCGTTCCTGAAATTTGATTGTTTGAGATAGGAAGATAAGTTTCAAAAAAACCTAAGTTTACTCTTGGTGTAACCGAAACTATATTCAAAGCGGTTATTTGATCATTATCACTATCCTTTCTTACCTTACGTTGCATGTAACCAGTGATATATACTTTTGAAACAATTTTAAAATCACTATATAAAGAAAAAAGGGTGGGAAGGTTTACTTTAAAATCTTTTTGACCATCTATTTTGGTTAAATACCCATTACTGTATAATATATTTTCTACCTGACTTAAATTAGTAACATTGTTAAACAAATTCAAATTCAAACCATTAGGATGTGCTGAATTAGGATGTATACTTAAAATATAATCAGTAGATGCGTTATTATTATCTTTATAAGTCATGCTACCAATATTTCTAATAGCTAAACCAGCTTTGATTTTATATTTTTTAGGGCCATCTTTCCATTTATAAGTGAATCCTATATCTCCTGCAACGCCATTTAATCCACCATAAATTGATTTGGTATAATCACTAAAATTTGAAAAACTATTTGCCAAACCTCCTGAATAAGCAATATTCAAATTGGCGGGTTGATTGGTTGTCAAATAGGAATCACCTCCAATTAGGGAAATGTTTCCATTTAAGCCATTCAGTCCAAAATTGGAATAAGACCCTGGAAATAGTAATTTTAAAGTGACACCGGCACTAAAACTATGTTTTTCATTATCAATTAACGGATGAGCAATTGAAAAACCTAATTCTCCATATGAAGTTCCAATCAATCGTTGATTATAGTTATTATTTATTACTGTTAAAGCAGCAGATGGATTATTATTGTTAATGGCATTTCCAATATTAGGGTCGATATCAATCAAATCAAATTTTACATTGGCTTTTGTAGTGATAGCAAATCCCCATTTAAGCAACTTTACAGCAACACTAGGTCCAACAATCTGTCCGTCAAAACGAAGGTTCACAGGATCATTACCTTTAAAGATTAAATCTTGTAAATTACCACCAGATGTTAAATCGCTAAAACCAATTCGATTGTTGGTAGCATCAAAACTAATCCCATATAAGTTAACTTCAAATTTTTTAGACAAATTTGAAAATTCTGCTGGATTTATAATTCCATTCAAAATTCCAACACGATTGGATGTGCTTATTCCTGAAAAATGATCTTGAGAAAATCCATAGCTAAAAAATAATAAAATAATAATTAAATTTAAGTTTTTCATAATTGTAGATTTTAGGTTAGGAGTTATAAAGATAACAAACTAAATTAAAAATGTGAAAAAAAACTTAAAATAGTTTAGATAGCATTCCAGATGACTTCATCGGGTATTTGTGCTGTCAAAATCAATTCTTCTTTAGAAACAGGGTGTATGAAAACTAGTTTACGAGCATGTAGGTGAATGCCTCCATCGGGATTACTTCGGTCAAAGCCATATTTTAAATCGCCTTTAATTGGACATCCAATGGCAGATAGTTGAGCTCTAATTTGATGATGTCGTCCCGTATGTAAATTAATTTCTAAAGCAAAATAATTATTCAGTTCTTTGATTATTTTATAATCTAATGATGCTTTTTTGCTTTCAGGAACTTCTTTTATATGGGCTCTAGAAGTATTATTTTTCTCATTTCTTTTTAGATAATGAATGAGATTATCTTCATTTTTTGAAGGTTTGTTTTTTACCACTGCCCAATAGGTCTTTTGAGTTTCTCTTTCGCTAAACATTTTGTTCAAGCGCTCTAAAGCCTTAGAAGTTTTAGCAAAAACGACAATTCCAGTAGTGGGCCTGTCTAGTCGATGTACAACTCCTAAAAAGACTTCGTTTGGTTTTTTGTACTTTTCTTTGATGTATTCTTTGACTACTTCAGATATTGGTTTGTCACCTGTTTTATCACCTTGTACAATATCTCCCACACGTTTATTAATCACAATAATATGATTGTCTTCGTGAATAATTTGTAGGTTGTCTTTGTTGGAGATTATTTTCATTTAAAATTCTAAGGAATCTATTCTAATATTGCTCATTGGCATTCGGAAAACCTTGTGACTTGACATCGGTAACATAATTTCCAATGGCACTAGTCATTTGCTCATATAAATCTAAATAGCGGCGTAAGAATCTTGGACTAAATTCGTTGTTCATTCCTAACATATCATGGATAACTAACACTTGTCCATCCACACCACCACCAGCACCAATTCCTATTACCGGAATGGAAATGCTTTGAGCCACTTTTTCGGCTAAATGTGCTGGAATTTTTTCTAATACTAAAGCAAAACAACCTAACTTTTCTAACAGTTTAGCATCTTCTAAAAGTTTTTCCGCTTCGGCATCTTCTTTAGCTCTAACTGTATAGGTTCCGAATTTATAGATGGATTGAGGCGTTAATCCCAAATGCCCCATAACGGGTATACCTGCATTTAATATTTTTTTTATAGAATCTTTAATTTCGCTACCCCCTTCTAATTTTACTGCATGTCCTCCACTTTCTTTCATAATTCTAATCGAAGAGCGTAAGGCTTCTTTAGGATCAGATTGGTAACTTCCAAAAGGTAAATCTACAACGACTAAAGCTCTGTGGACAGCTCTAACGACACTGCCGGCGTGATAAATCATTTGATCAAGTGTGATAGGTAAAGTAGTTTCATAACCTGCCATAACATTACTTGCCGAATCCCCCACTAAAATTACATCAACACCTGCAGTATCCACTATTTTTGCCATGGTAAAATCGTAAGCCGTTAGCATTGAAATCTTCTCGCCATTGACTTTCATTTCAATTAATGATTTAGTGGTAATTCTTTTGTAATCTTTTTTTGCTACTGACATGGATATTAAATATTAGATTGCTAACTATTAAATTTAAGACTGTAAAAGTACTAAAATCGATTAGTTTTGAGATATAATGAATAAAAAATAAATCCTTATAAAATCTTTATAAAATCTTTATACTTTTTGGTGTTTAAATTATTTTTTACTTACATCTATCAGCGTAACTTTGTATAAAATTAATAATAATGGATAAGTTGTTTAAAAAAAATACAACCAATCAATACATAGTCACCTTTTTATCGGTTTTAGTTGTGTCATTATTATGTCTTTTTGTTAGAGATAGAATGGACTATAAAATTGTAGGTTATATTCTCTTATTAGTAGTTTCTATACTTGCCATTTTTCTTGAGATTAAACCTGTTTTACTTGCCGCTATTTTAAGCGCATTAGCCCTAGACTATTTGTTTATCAAACCTTATTATACTTTGCATATTGATAATGCAGAAGATGCTTTTCTATTAATCATGTTTTTTATTATTGCATTGATAAATGCAGTTTTAACAAATAAGTTCAGAAGAATGCAAAGGGCAATTCATATTAAAGAAACAAGAGCTAGTACTATGAAATTATATAATACTATGCTAGATTCTCTTTCACACGAATTGAGAACGCCTATTGCGGCCATTCTAGGGTCAATTGATACTTTACAACAAAAAGATGTTCACTTATCTATTGATAAACAACAAAATCTGCTTTCAGAAATAGAAAAAGCATCTATGAAATTGAATTATCAAGTGGAAAATTTGCTCAACATGTCTCGTTTAGAATCGGGATACATTCAACCCAAACTGGATTGGTGTGATGTAAAAGAAATCATCTATAATGTTTGTAGCCGCCTTTCAGAAGAAACTAAAGATCATAAAATTAATTATTTAATCGATGATAATTTACCTTTATTCAAATTGGATTATGGTTTAATGGAACAAATAATCTACAATTTAATATATAATTGTTCACAGCACACTCCTACTGGAGCTACAATTGAAATTAAAGCTAAATATGATGTAGATGTTGATTATGACAGTCATACTGATTTGATAAAAAAATGTGTCATCACTATTTCAGATGATGGTTATGGTTTTCCTCAAAATGAAATTGACAGAGCATTTGATAAATTTTATAGATTTAAAAATGCAAAAACTGGTGGTACAGGATTAGGATTATCAATAGTAAAAGGATTTGTTCAAGCTCAAAACGGTACTATTAAACTTAATAATGCCGAAGGTGGAGGTGCTATTTTTACTTTGGAATTTAATGTAGATTGCTTGCCAATTAATTCTTTAAAAAATGAATAGTGGATTTTCAATATTGGTTATTGATGATGAGATTCAAATAAGAAAATTACTTGAAATTTCATTAGAAGCGAACGACTATAAAGTTCATTTTGCTATTAATGGTAAAGACGGAATTACAGCAGCAGCAATTCATAAACCCGATCTGATTTTACTGGATTTAGGTTTACCCGATGAAGATGGACAAGAGGTTCTAGTGAAGTTAAGGGAGTGGTATCAAAATCCAATTATTATCTTATCCGTTAAAAGTGCTGAAGATGAAATTGTAAAAGCATTAGATAATGGTGCTAATGATTATTTAACCAAACCATTTAGAACTCAAGAATTATTAGCTAGAATGAGAACCGCATTGAGAGTAACCTCTATTCAAAATAATGACCCAATTGCAACATTTGGAAAAGTTTCAATTGATTTAGTCTCTAGAATAGTTAAAGTAAGTAATGAAATCTTAAAACTCACAGCTACAGAATATGCACTCTTGATATTATTATATAAAAATGATGGAAGAGTTTTGACTCATCAATATATCCTTAAAGAAATTTGGGGTCAAAGTTATTGTGAACAAACTCAATACTTGCGAGTATTTGTGGCACAACTTAGAAAAAAAATTGAAGAAGATCCGAATCGTCCAAAATATATTATTACAGAATCTGGAGTTGGGTATAGATTTAATACAATTGAATAAATAATTTGCTATAACATGAATCAATCTACAAAACATAAAATTACAGCACTTACATTGTTAGTTGCACTTGGAATAATCTATGGAGATATTGGAACAAGTCCATTATATGTAATGAAAGCCATAATAGGAGACAAACCAATTAACGAATTGTTAGTGTATGGAGGTGTTTCTTGCGTTTTTTGGACTTTGACATTTCAAACCACTTTAAAATATATTATTCTAACACTTTCTGCCGATAACCATGGTGAAGGAGGTGTTTTTTCTTTATATGCTTTAGTAAAACGATTTGGAAAAGGTAAATTAGTTATTCCAACCATTCTTGGAGCAACAACACTTTTAGCAGACGGAATTATTACACCACCAATTTCTGTTGCATCTGCCGTAGAAGGGCTTGGAGATGTGATTCCAAATATTCCAACGATTCCAATTGTTGTGGTTATTATCTCATTATTATTTATTTTCCAACGCTTTGGCACACATAAAGTAGGTTCTATTTTTGGCCCTGCAATGTTTGTTTGGTTTTGTATGTTATTTATTCTTGGAGTTTCACAAATATTGATTCACCCTGGAATTATCAAAGCATTAAACCCAATGTATGGCTATGAATTGCTTACCCAATATCCAAAAGGATTCTGGTTACTTGGTGCTGTTTTTCTTTGTACCACTGGAGCTGAGGCATTGTATTCCGATTTAGGACATTGTGGAAAAGAGAATATTCGTTTGACTTGGGTTTTTGTAAAGATAAGTTTAGTAGCAAATTATTTAGGGCAGTCGGCTTGGTTAATGAGCCAAGGAAAACAATTTTTAGAAGGTAGAAATCCATTTTATGCCATCATGCCTCATTGGTTTTTATTGGCAGGCGTAATTATTTCAACATTTGCCACTATCATTGCTTCACAAGCCTTGATTAGCGGGTCATTTACCTTAATAAATGAAGCCATTTCATTGAATTTTTGGCCTAGAGTTACCCTTAAAAACCCTACCAATTTAAAAGGGCAAATCTATATTCCGTCGATTAATAATATTCTCTGGTTTGGTTGTGTTTTGATGATCTTATATTTCAAAAATTCTACAAATATGGAAGCCGCTTATGGATTTTCCATAACGATAGCTATGATGATGACGACTGTTTTGTTAGGTTATTATTTAATCTATATTAAGAAAGTTAAATTGTCTTTGGTTACTCTAATTTTAGTTGTATTTACTATAATTGAGGTTTCATTTTTTATTGCCAATGTGTCTAAAATAAAACAAAGATGGATGTTTTTGTTCTTTGAATTGTTCATTTTTATGGTGATGTATGTTTGGTATTATTCTAGAAAAATTAATAACACTTTTTTAAGATTTACCAATTTAATGGAGCAAACACCATTACTACAAGAATTAAGCGAAGATGATAGTATTCCAAAATATGCCACTCATTTAATTTATCTTTCAAAGGCAGATAAGACATATGAAATAGAGGAAAAAATAATCAAATCTATTTTTGCAAAAAAACCAAAGAGAGCAGATGTATATTGGTTTTTGCATATTAATAGAACCAACGATCCATTTGCATTAAACTATGAGGTGGTGGAATTATTGGACGATAAAGTTATCAAAGTAGTGCTAAATGTTGGTTTTAGAATTCAACCCAAAGTAGAACTGTATTTCAAAAAAATTGTGCAAGAATTAGTGGAAAGAAAAGAACTTAACTTACACATTCGTCCTGATGGTTCTACTAAATACAATAATGAACCTGATTTTAAATTTGTAATTATTGAAAAATTCATCTCGGTTGAAAATGAATTTGCTTTTAAAGAAGGATGGATGTTAACTACCTATTTCTGGTTGAAAAAATTATCGCTATCCGATGAGAAAGCATTTGGATTAGATAAAAGTGATGTTAAAATTGAAGAATATCCAATGGTGTATTCTCCAACATTAAATATTCCTTTGCATAGAAAAAACGAATAAATTTGTATAATTAAATACAAATAGATTTTGAAAAATATCCTTATTATTGACGACGAGGAAAAGCTTCGTGGGCTTTTGGCTCGAATAGTTAAATCAGAAGGGTTTGATATAATCGAAGCACCCGATTTAAAATCAGGTTTCAAGAAATTGGAGCAAAATGATATAGATGTGGTGCTTTGTGATGTTAAGTTACCTGATGGAAATGGAGTGGATTTTCTTCAAAAGATTAAATCCAACTTTCCTTTAACTGAAGTGATTTTATTAACGGCCTTTGGTAAAATTGCTGATGGTGTTCAAGCCATGAAAAATGGTGCTTTTGATTATATTGTTAAGGGAGATGATAATGATAAAATCATCCCACTGCTCTATAAGGCGTTTGAAAAAGTGCAACTACAAAAGAAAGTCAAGCAACTTGAAAAAAGAATTTCCGATAAATATTCATTTGATACTATTATAGGAAAATCAAAAGCGATTGAACTAGTGATTGATTTAGCTAAAAAAGTAGCCAAAACGAATTCAACAGTCCTTTTAACAGGGGAAACAGGAACAGGAAAAGAAGTTTTTGCCCAATCCATT
This sequence comes from uncultured Bacteroidota bacterium, assembly GCA_903879645.1. GTDB lineage: Bacteria > Bacteroidota > Bacteroidia > Flavobacteriales > Flavobacteriaceae > Flavobacterium. Next base: position 13,645 of record CAIRMK010000295.1, on the reverse strand, counting down.
CACGAAAATAGTTTACGATCTAACAAATCATTCGTTGCTTTAAATTGCAGTACTTTTAGTAAAGAAATTTTAGAAAGTGAATTGTTCGGACACAAACAAGGGGCCTTTACAGGAGCTATAAAAGATAAAAAAGGGTTTATTGAAGAAGCCAATGATGGCACTCTTTTTTTAGATGAAATAGGTGAAATGCCAATTGAATTACAAGCTAAATTATTACGTGTTTTAGAAACGAATGAGTTTATTGCTATTGGTGATACCACGCCTAAAAAATCTAATTTTCGCTTGATAGCAGCTACCAATAGAGATTTAAAAACAGAAAGTGAAGAGCATCGTTTTCGTTCCGATTTGTATTTTAGATTGAATATTTTTGAAATAAATATTCCTCCATTAAGAGAAAGAACAAAAGATATTGCTCCCTTAGTTCATTTTTTTGTTAAACAATATTCCTCTTCGATCAATAAAAAAGCTTTGCAAATTGATGATGATTTTCTTCAAAAATTAGAAATCTATCATTGGCCGGGTAATGTGCGGGAATTAAAAAATGTGATAGAAAGAGCGGTTATATTGACAAATGAAGAGGTGTTGACTGCTGATGTTTTACCCTATGAAATTCAGCATCAGAACAGAAGTCAAAGCAAATCAATGTCCGCATTTTCAATGAATAGTGTTGAAAAATTACATATTCAAAAAGTATTAAATTATACCAAAGGAAATAAAGCAGAAACTGCTAGATTACTTGAAATTGGTATTGCTACTTTATATAGAAAAATTGAAGAATTTGGTTTATAATTGAAAAAATAATTCTATGTCTAACGATTCCTCTTTTCAAAAAAAAATAACACTTGCCGGCTCTCTTATTGCCATAGGTATTGTATTTGGCGATATTGGAACGTCTCCTTTATATACTTTGAATGCTGTTTTTCATAATAAAGTTATTACAGAGACAATAGCACTGGGTAGCTTAAGTTGTATCTTTTAGACACTTTTTTTTCAAACAACTTTAAAATATGTAATTATTACTCTGCAAGCAGATAATAACGGTGAAGGAGGAATTTTTTCATTATACGCTTTAATAAGAAGATTTTTTGGAAAATGGCTTATTTTTCCGGCAATGGCAGGCGGAGCATTTCTAATTGCCGACGGAATTATTACACCGCCGATTTCAGTTGCATCTGCCATTGAAGGAATGCAACAAGTGGTTCCTGGATTTAATGCAGTTCCCATTATTATAGCGATACTCATAGGATTATTTATTTTTCAACAATTCGGAACTGAAAAAATCGGAAAAGTTTTTGGTCCCGCTATGATCATTTGGTTTAGTTTTATTGGAATTTTAGGTGCATTTGCTATTGGAGGTAATTGGAGCGTTTTAAAGGCATTTAATCCGTATTATGCCTATAAAATGTTAGTTATTGAACCAGGTGGGTTTTGGCTTTTAGGAAGTATTTTTCTGTGTACAACAGGTGCAGAAGCGCTATATAGTGACATGGGACATTGTGGTAGAAATAATATTAGAATCAGTTGGATATTTATAAAGATTACTTTGGTTTTGAGTTATGCTGGACAAACGGCTTGGTTATTAAATCATGTGGGTGAAACTATTGGTGCAATAAGCCCTTTTTATCATACCGTGCCCCAAAGTATTTATTGGTTTGCTTTAGGAATTGCCACTTTGGCTACAATCATTGCATCTCAAGCTTTAATTAGTGGCTGCTTCACCTTAATAAATGAAGCCATTCGTTTGGATATTTGGCCAAGACATTTGGTGCAATTTCCAGGAAATATCAAAGGTCAATTATATATCCCGTTCATAAATTGGACTTTAATGTTCGGATGTATTGGAATGGTTTTATATTTTAAAGAAAGTACAAAAATGGAAGATGCTTTCGGATTGAGTGTCACATTGACTATGATAATGAGTACTATTCTGATCTTTTTCTATCTTAAAATGAGACGAGTTTCATTTATTTGGATAGCTTTGATAACAATGTTGTTTCTTTCCATTGAATTTAGTTTTTTAATGGCTAATCTTCAAAAAATTGCGGAAGGAGGTTGGATTACATTATTGATTGGTTCTGTTTTATTTATGATTATGTTTATTTGGAACAAAGGGAAGAAAATTAAAGATAGCATTACCAAACTTGTTGCCATTGAAAATTATATCCCAATTTTAAAACAACTGAGTTTTGATAAAAATATTCCAAAATTCACTACGAACCTAGTTTTTTTAACATCTTCCAACAGCAATGGTAAAATTGAACAATCAGTAATAGATAGTATTTTAAATACAGGAACACCCAAAAGAGCTGATGTATATTGGTTTATCCATGTAAATGTAACCAATGAACCTTATGGATTAAATTACCATGTGGAAACAATCGTTAAAGATGATATCTATCAAATCGTTTTTAATTTAGGATTTAGAGTTGAGCCTAGAATCGATTATTATTTCAGGGAAGTAATTGCAGAAATGGTTTCAAATAAAGAAGTTAATCTTTCCAATAGTAAAGAAATAAAGTACCAAAAACATGCTTTTGGCGATTTCAAATTTGTAGTAAGAGATAGTTTCTTATCGTTCGATAACAATATGCCTTTTTGGAAAAATATCATTATGAAAAGCTATTACAATCTTAAATATTTAAGTGTTAAAGAACATATCAATTTTGGATTGGATAAAAGTAATCTTATTGTCGAAAAATACCCTTTAATTGTTATACCTTTCAATGAAAACAAGCTGATTAGAAATCAAAAATAAAAAAAACATAACCTTATCATTTTAATAAAAGCCTATCATAATGATAGGCTTTTATATTTATTATATTCTTTCGAAAAATAACAGAGTATTGTCTTACAGATGTTTAAATGTTTCCGTAACTTTATGGTACATATTTTGGCATAAGCGATGAAGAACATATAATTCATAGTTATGAAAAATAAAATAAATACGATTTATAAACAAGCAGAACGCTTTGCAGAAATCACAAACAAAGCTATCATTTCAGGAAATATTTCAAGAGCAAAAAAATTATTAAATAGTGCTGAAAATATTTTTGAGACAGGTAGTAATGAAACAAAAAATGTAATTTCTAATGTCTATGTCTATTCTGTTTCCACTTTTATGGAATTGAGACATTGCAATATTTCCAATCTTTTTCCGAAATCATTGAAAGCAGAATACATAAAGCAAATTAATGCTTCAGGCGTTTAATTAACCTTAATTTTTTATATATGATAAGCACTATTATTTTACTCGCATTAGGAGTTTTCCTATTTGCAATTTGTTTTAAAGCAGTCGATTTTTTTGAAAAAATTTAAATTATGATAGCACTATTTATTGTCGCTCTAGCTGTTTTTGGCTACTTGGTTTATGTTTTAATTAAACCTGAAAAATTTTAAAATGAACAAGGCAAAAATTAAAGAAATTCTAGTCGTTGTTGGTGCGTGGATAATCGCGATTGCAATGGTTTACTTTGTTTATATAAAAGCCAAAATTTTATTTAGTAACAAATAATTAAATTATGAATACAGAAATTCTTGGAGTCATAACTGTTTTTATTATGTCAATTGTTTTAGCAGTTCCAATTGGAAAATATATTGCTAAAGTATACACTGGAGATAAAACTTTTTTAGACCCAATTTTTAATCCAATTGAACGTCTTATTTTTAAAATAAGCGGAATCAATGATAAAGTAGAAATGAATTGGAAGCAACACCTAAAAGCACTTTTGAGTGTTAATTTGGTTTGGTTTATTCTTTGTTTTTTCGTTTTAATCTTTCAAGGAAATTTACCATTAAATCCCGATGCTAATCCATCGATGACACCTGATTTAGCATTTAATACAGCGATATCATTTGTAGTAAATTGCAATTTACAACATTATTCAGGAGAGACAGGTTTGACATATTTATCTCAAATGTTCCTGATGTTCTTGCAATTTGTTTCTGCTGGTGTGGGTATGGCAGCAGCGGCAATGGTTTTTAATGCAATGAAAGACAGAACAACCGAACAGTTAGGTAATTTTTATAATTATTTTATTAAAAGTTGTACTCGAATTTTATTACCGCTTTCAGCAATTGTTGCCGTTGTATTGATTTTTAGTGGAACTCCAATGACCTTTGAAGGCAAAGATAAAATAACTACTTTGCAAGGAGCAACAGTTGATGTTTCTCGTGGTCCTGCAGCTGCTTTTATTGGGATTAAACATATTGGTACTAATGGAGGAGGTTTCTTTGGGGCCAATTCAGCACATCCTTTAGAAAATCCAACTTATTTTACAGATGCTGTTGAACTTTGGGCACAACTCATTATTCCTCTAGCAATGATATTTGCCTTAGGGTTCTATCTTAATAAACGAAAATTATCCTATGTCATTTTTGGCGTAATGACTATTGGCTTTTTGCTGTTGGTGATTCCAACAATGATCTCAGAATTAAATGGAAATCCCGCGATAAGTAAAATGGGAGTTACTCAAATTTCAGGGGCTATGGAAGGAAAAGAAGTCAGTTTTGGACCCGCCATTTCTGGTTTTTGGAGTATTGCCACTACTGTAATTTCTACGGGTTCTGTTAATAGCATGCACGATAGCTCCATGCCAATGTCTGGAGCAATGCAACTACTTTCAATGATGGTAAATGCCTTTTATGGGGGGTGTGGTGTAGGCTGGTTAAATTTTTACATTTTCATCATCCTTGCCGTATTCATTTCAGGATTAATGGTAGGCCGAACCCCCGAATTTTTAGGAAAGAAAATTGAAGCTAGAGAAGTTAAAATTGCTGCAATTATAGCTATTCTTCACCCTTTATTAATTTTAGCAGGTACGGCATTAGCCTCTTATTTTGCGGCAAATGATATTGCAATGGGCTATTGGTTTAATGGAAAAGCAACAGCTTGGCTCAACAATCCAGGCAATCACGGTTTCTCGGAAATGTTATATGAATATACATCAAGTTCAGCGAATAATGGTTCTGGATTTGAAGGCTTAGGTGATAATAATCCTTTTTGGAACATTACAACGGGTATTGTATTATTATTAGGAAGATTTATTCCAATAATTGGTCCGCTTGCCATTGCAGGATTATTAGCCAATAAAAAATACATTCCAGAAAGTGCAGGAACTTTAAAAACGGATACAACTATTTTCGGAGTAATGGTTTTCGCTGTTATCGCCATAATTGCTGCTTTGTCTTTCTTTCCAGCGTTAGCATTAGGTCCCTTAGCAGAATATTTTACATTAAAATAATTAAATAAAAATGAGTAAAAATAAATCCAATACATTATTTGAAAGTAAGCAAGTAAAAGAAGCTTTATGGCAATCTTTTAGTAAGCTTAACCCAAAAGTAATGTTCAAAAACCCGGTAATGTTTACCGTGGAAATAGGAACTGCTATTATGTTTATTGTGTGTATTGCTATTTTAATGGGCGCACAAAACCAAGGTAGTTTCATCTATAATTTCATCGTCTTTATTATATTGCTGTTAACACTTTTGTTTGCCAATTTTGCAGAAGCGATAGCGGAAGCAAGAGGAAAAGCACAAGCCGATAGTTTAAGAAAAACCAGAGAAGAAACTCCAGCAAGACAAATTATGCCTAATGGAGAGATCAAAAATGTTAGTTCTGCCTCATTAAAAAAAGGAGATGTTTTTATCTGTGAAGCTGGCGATTTGATTGCAACAGATGGTGAAATTATAGATGGTTTAGCCACTATTGATGAAAGTGCTATAACAGGGGAAAGTGCACCTGTAATTCGTGAATCAGGTGGAGATAAATCGTCTGTAACTGGAGGCACAAAAGTACTTTCTGATAAAATAAAAGTTATGGTTACCTCTGAACCAGGAGAAAGCTTTCTGGATAAAATGATTGCTTTAGTAGAAGGGGCGAGCCGCCAAAAAACACCTAATGAAATTGCTCTAACTATTTTATTAGCGGCATTTACCTTAATTTTTGTAATCGTCTGTGTTACTTTAAAACCTTTTGCAGATTATGCTAAAGCACCTATTACAATAGCAGCGTTTATTTCACTTTTTGTATGTTTAATTCCTACTACTATTGGTGGATTATTATCAGCAATTGGTATTGCAGGTATGGATAGAGCATTGAGAGCGAACGTTATTACCAAATCAGGAAAAGCGGTCGAAACGGCTGGAGATATTGACGTTTTGTTATTGGATAAAACAGGAACTATAACAATTGGTAACAGAAAAGCAACCCATTTTTACCCAACTTTTGGAGTTTCTCAAGACGAATTTATTCAATCGGCAGTGCTAAGTTCTTTAGCGGATGATACGCCTGAAGGAAAAAGCATTGTAGAATTAGCAGGAAATGATATCGCTCAAAAACTTTCTATTGATGGAGCCACTTTAATCAAATTTACAGCCGAAACTAGAACGAGTGGTGTTGTTTTAAAAGATGGTACTAATATTAGAAAAGGGGCGCAAGATGCGGCTAAAAATATTTCAGAACAAGCAGGAAATATATTTCCAGAAGATACGGCCAATAAAGTGATCGAAATATCATCTAATGGTGGAACTCCTTTGGTAGTAATAAAAAATGGCAAAGTTCAAGGAGTTATTGAATTGCAAGACATTATCAAAACGGGAATGAAAGAACGTTTTGACCGTTTGAGAAAAATGGGAGTTAAAACAGTTATGGTAACAGGTGATAATCCATTAACAGCTAAATTCATTGCTGAAAAAGCAGGAGTAGATGATTTTATTGCAGAAGCAAAACCTGAAGATAAAATGAACTATATCAAAGCCGAACAACAGAGCGGTAAACTTGTAGCCATGATGGGGGACGGAACGAATGATGCTCCCGCTTTAGCACAAGCTGATGTTGGTGTAGCAATGAACAGTGGAACGCAAGCCGCTAAAGAAGCAGGAAATATGGTGGATTTAGATAATGACCCAACCAAATTGATCGAAATTGTTGAAATTGTAAAACAACTTTTAATGACTAGAGGAACCTTAACCACATTCTCAATTGCAAATGATGTAGCCAAATATTTTGCCATAGTTCCGGCGCTTTTCATAGCTTCAATTCCAGCCTTACAAGGTTTGAATATTATGCATTTGCATAGCCCAGAAAGCGCTATTTTATCAGCTGTGATTTTCAATGCTATCATTATTCCAATATTAATTCCTCTAGCTTTACGTGGGGTTGATTACAAACCAATTGGAGCAAGCGCTATCTTAAAAAGAAATCTTTTGATTTATGGTTTAGGGGGAATAATTGTACCATTTATAGGTATCAAATTAATAGATTTAGTAGTAGCAATGTTCTTTTAAAATTTAATTAAAATGAAAAAAATAATAGCAATAGTAACCTTTACAATTTTAACAGTAATTTTGTTTGGAGCTTTATATCCAATTGCAATTTGGGGAATAGCACAATTTGCGCCAAACCATGGTAAAGGCGAAACCATTTCAGTAAATGGGAAAGTAGTTGGGTATCAAAAAATAGGTCAAAAATTCAATAAATCTAACTATTTTTGGGGTCGCCCATCTGCAATAAATTATAATGCGTCAGCCAGTGCAGGAAGTAATAAAGGACCAAGTAATGAAGAATATTTAAAACAAGTTCAAAAAAGAATTGATACTTTTTTACTGACTCACCCGTACTTGAAAAAAACGGATATTCCTTCTGATATGGTAACAGCATCGGGAAGTGGATTGGATCCAAATATTTCACCACAAGGTGCTTTAATTCAAGTGAAAAGAGTGGCTGAAGTTCGAAAATTACCAGAAGAAAAAGTGAAATATTTAGTAGAAAAAATGATTACAAAACCAACAGTTATGGGAACTGAAACAGTTAATGTTTTAGAATTAAACGTAGCTTTAGATAAATTAAAATAAACAAATTATTCAAAATGAAAAAAACAATTACAATTTTAGTTGCCATTATTTCCAGTGTCAATGTATTTGCTCAAGAAAAAGTGAAAGACACTATAAAAGAAAAAATTCCATTTGATGGTATGGATCAATCCTGGCAAAATGGTTCCGATAGAAGAACAGAGCCGGCAGCTTTATCAACAAAATATTTTACGGGAAGCATATTATTAGATGGTGCTTATACCCATTCTTTTAATAATCCAAACGACAATACTGTAGTGGGTTCTACTGCTTTGGCTCGTAATAATGAAATGCAAATGAATAGTGCCAATTTTGGTGGTGATTTTAATTACCAAGGGGCTAGAGCAAGAATAATGACACAATTTGGAATGCGTTCAACTCTTGTACCAAGAAATGATTATAGCACTTATAGAGGACAATATCAAATGGCAAATGCTTATCGTTATTTGTCAGAAGCGTATGCCGGTTACCATTTTAATAAATGGTATGGAATTAATGTGGATGCCGGTATGTTCATGTCCTATGTTGGATTGAATTCCTACTACCAACAAGAAAATTGGGAATATCAAGCTTCATTTACATCCGATAATACACCTTGGTTTTTTAATGGGGTTAGAGTTCAAATGTTTCCAACAAAAACATTAAAAGTGGAAGCATGGTTGATTAATGGATGGCAAAGTTATGGTAGTTTTAATAAAATGCCTGGCTTTGGAGGAAATATCACTTGGTGTCCAAATGAGGCAGTTAAATTGTTAACTAATGATTATTACGGAACAGACGCAGCTGGTTTACCAAATAGAATGCGTTTTCACTCAGATAACAGTTTGCTCGTTAGATATTACAATCAACCAAAAGCTAAAGGTGTAAGTAGAATGGCTTTTTCATCCACATTTGATATTGGTTTTGAAAAAGGAGAGGGTGTAAGTGGATTTAATGGAACGGATACTAACCCTGCCCAATATTTTATGAGTGGAATGGTTTATAATAGAATTTGGTTCAATAAAAATCAATTTGCTTGGACTATAGGAGGTGGAATTATGACCAACCCTGGACGATATTTAGTGTTATTGCCAACAGGTGATGCTAGCCCTTTACCTTCTGCAACTAATCCAACACAAACAGAAGGAACTCACCCTTTCGATACTAGTGCAGGAACACAATTTAAAGGTTGGGATTGTTCTACTAATTTTGATTGGATGCCCAACCAAAGTATTACTTTCAGAGCAGAATTTGTGCATAGAGAAGCTAATGTTCCTTATTTTGCAGGAAGCGGCGGCGTAACTTCTCCTACTGGATATACTACAACAGCACTTCCAGCAGGTTGGCAACCCGATTTAGTGAAAATGGAAAACAGAATTATATTCGCTGTATTGTTTAGAATATAAAACTGATTTGTTTTGTTTAAAAATCCCGAAAATTTCATTTTTGAAGTTTTCGGGATTAGGTTTTGAATAATAGTATTATATTGATCATTACTATGGATGCTGAAAAGGAAAAAAATGTAAAACATTTTCTTGACTTAATTCAAAAATCAAGAAAAGGAAAATTCAAAGTGTATATTGGGATGAGCGCCGGTGTTGGTAAAACCTATCGGATGTTACAAGAGGCACATACACTTTTGAAAAAAGGCATTGATGTTAAGATAGGTTATGTTGAAACCCACAATCGAAAGGAAACCCATGAATTACTCGATGGTCTTCCGGTTATTCCTCGTAGAACTATTTTCTATAAAGGAAAAGAATTGGAAGAAATGGACGTGCAAGCCATCATCAATCTTCGCCCAGAAATTGTTATTGTTGACGAATTAGCCCATACCAACATTGAAGGCAGCAAAAATGAAAAACGATGGCAAGATGTTTTGGAGATTTTAGAGGCAGGAATTAACGTGATTTCAGCAGTAAACATCCAGCATATTGAAAGCTTGAATCAAAATGTTAAGCAAATTACCAATATTGATGTGCAAGAGCGTGTGCCTGATAATGTTTTGCGATTAGCTGATGAAGTGGTAAATATCGATTTGACTTCTGATGAATTAATCACTCGATTAAAAGAAGGGAAAATATATACAGAAGATAAAATTCAATCTGCTTTAAATAATTTTTTTAAATCGGAACAAATACTTCAATTGCGGGAATTGGCATTAAAAGAAGTGGCAAGTCAAGTGGTACGTAAAGTGGAAAATGAAGTGCCTAAAAATACAGCCTTGAGGCATGAAAAACTTTTGGCTTGTATTAGTAGTAATGATAAAACGGCTAAAATAGTCATTAGAAAAACTGCGCGGTTAGCGAGTTATTACAATAGCAGCTGGTATCTTTTGTATGTGGAAACCCCTAAAGAAAGTAGTGATAAAATTGCGTTAGATAAACAAAGATATTTGATAAACAATTTTAAATTAGCTACTGAATTGGGAGCAGAAATTATCAAAGTACAAAGTGCAAAGATAACGGACACCATATTGGAAGTAGTGCAACAAAAAAACATTACTACAGTTTGTATTGGTAAACCCCACCTGAATCTATTTGAAGTAATTTTGTCTTCCAATGTATTTAATAAATTATTGAATAATCTTTCATCGTCAAATATTGACCTTGTAATTCTTTCCTGATGAGAATAAAAACCAAATTAAATCTAGGCGTAGGGTTATTATTTTTACTGATAATAATACTTTCTTTGTTGAGTGCTTTTTATATCTATTCTATAAAAAAAGATACTCAAAACATACTGAAAGCCAATTATGAAACATTAGAATATTCTAGGAATATGCTTTTGGCTTTAGATAAAATTGATGAAAATAAACCGCAATCCTTTGCAGTTTTTGAAGCCAATTTAAAAAATCAATTAAGTAACATTACTGAAATAGGTGAGGATAAAATAACATATAAGTTAAGAGATAATTTTAATTTTCTAAAAACCAACCAATCGAAAGATAGTATAAAATCTCAAATTCATCAAAATATATTTGAGATTATGAAACTCAATATGGATGCCATTAAACTCAAAAGCGATGTAGCTAAAAAAACTTCTGAAACGGCTAATTTTTGGGTGATTTTAATTGGAACGCTATGTTTTCTTATCGCTTTTAATCTATTAGTTAATTTACCAAATAACATAGCAAATCCTATAAAGGAGTTGACCTCTAGTATCCAAGAAATTGCCAATAAAAACTATTCAGAAAGAGTCCATTTTTTAGATCATAATGAATATGGCGATTTGGCTCGTTCCTTCAATACAATGGCTGAAAAACTGCAAGAATATCACAGTAGCAATTTATATAAATTGTCCTTTGAAAAGAAACGTTTAGAAACCTTGGTTAATAATATGCATGACCCAATTATTGGCTTAGATAATCAGGAGGTCATTTTATTTGTAAATGATGAAGCTTTAAAGATTATTGGATTAAAGCAAGAAGATGTGATTGGAAAATCTGCGATAACTTTAGCTCTTGAAAATGATTTAATTAGAAAATTGTTAGATAATATAAAAGGGGTACAAAAAGCATTTCCTATAAAAATATTTGCAGATGGAAAAGAAAGTTATTTCGAAAAAGAAGTTGTAAACATTACCATTATACCAACAGGAGAGGAGAAAACAATTGACATTGGCGATGTGATCATCTTAAGAAACATCACTATTTTCAAAGAATTGGATTTTGCCAAAACCAACTTTATAGCCACCGTTTCCCACGAATTAAAAACACCAATTGCATCCATTAAAATGAGCTTGCAATTGTTGGAAAAAGAGCAGACAGGCAATATTAATGAGGAACAAAAGCAATTGATTGATAGCATAAAAGAAGACAGTCAAAGATTGCTAAAAATTACGGGAGAATTATTGGATATATCCCAATTAGAAACAGGAAATATTCACTTAAGTATGGAAAAAAGTAATCCATATCAAATAGTTAATTATGCGGTTGACGCTGTAAAAATACAAGCAGAACAAAAAGAAATTGAGCTAATAGTAGAAGCGGATAGTGATCTACCAGAGATAAAAGCGGATAGTGAAAAAACAGGTTGGGTATTGATTAATTTTCTAACAAATGCCATTAGATATTCTTCGGAAAACAGCAAAATAGTAGTCCAACTCAAACAAGAGGATAATCAAGTAATTTTTCAAGTTAAAGATGTGGGAAAAGGAATTGATAAACGATATAAAACAAAAATATTTGATAAATATTTTCAAATACCGGGTAGTAATAAATCGGGAACAGGATTAGGATTAGCTATTAGCAAAGAGTTTATTGAAGCTCAAAATGGAACCATCGGAATGGAAAGCGAATTAGGATTAGGGAGTACTTTTTATTTTAAATTGAATGTGGTCTAGTTTTTATAATGGTTATATCAAGCAAATAAGCAATTAAAATGCCTATACCATAACAAACTAAATTCCACCATATAAAATCTTGCCCTAAAATATAATGCCCTAACAAAGTACGTCGAATTTGTAAAACCCATTCCGCTCTATAAAGTTGTTGAAATTCAATGCAAAAACAAAATACTAAAGCATAAATGGCAGCTTTTTGGATGTTAGTAGTTGTAAAAAGAAAACGCATTCCAAAATAAATCATACTGGCATATAAAATATCGCCAATAAAGGTTGGAATCCCAACTAGTACTCTAGATAATATGCCTAATATGATTGTGCCAACAATCAACGTCAAATAGAAAAAATGGTGTTTTTTAGGCATAATTAATTAGCAGTCGGCAACGTTAACAGCAACCGCTAATCCTCCTTCAGAAGTTTCTTTGTATTTTGAATTCATATCTTTTGCGGTTTGCCACATGGTATCAATCACTTTGTCTAAAGGTACTTTGGCATTTTTAGCATCGGTTTCCATCGCCAATTCAGCAGCATTTATAGCTTTTATTGCACCCATGGTATTTCGTTCAATACAGGGAATTTGAACCAAACCACCTATCGGGTCACAAGTCAAACCAAGATGATGCTCCATAGCTATTTCGGCGGCCATTTGCACTTGATCCGGTGTGCCACCCATTACTTCACACAAAGCAGCAGCAGCCATGGCAGACGACACTCCAATTTCGGCTTGGCAACCGCCCATTGCAGCAGAAATGGTAGACCCTTTTTTGAAAATACTGCCAATTTCTCCAGCCACCAATAAGAATTGCTTGATTTCTTTTTCTCCCGCTTCGTGGTTTTCAATGACTAAATAATACATTAATACTGCGGGAATTACTCCTGAACTGCCATTCGTTGGAGCCGTAACTACACGCCCTAATGCAGCATTAACTTCATTAACCGCTAAAGCAAAACAGGAAACCCATTTCAAGATTTGTCGAAATTTGACTTCGGTTTTGCGAATACATTCCAACCATTCTTGTGGATTGTTGTAATTGGACAATCCTATCAATCCTTGATGCATATCGAATGCTCTTCTTCTTACATTTAAACCACCAGGGAGTATACCCTCACTATGACAACCAATATACATACATTCGAGCATGGTATTCCAAATACGCATGAGCTCTTTGTCAATTTCTGCTTCTGAACGCATGGACTTTTCATTATCATAAACTACTTCCGAAATTTTTCGGTTTTGAGCGTTACAATAATCTAATAATTCTAGCGCATTTTGAATGGGGTAAGGAAAAGCACACTTAATTTGTGTTTTCTTTTTGGCATTGATGCGTTCTTCTTTTACTACGAATCCTCCACCGATAGAGTAGTAGGTAGCGGTAAATTCTTTAGTAGCGGTAAAAGCGGTAAAAGTCATTCCATTGGCATGAAAAGGCAAAAAGTTTCTATTAAATACAATATCTTTTTCAAAATCAAAAGG
>CAIRMK010000294.1 GCA_903879645.1 uncultured Bacteroidota bacterium | reverse complement strand
CAACACCTATTATGATTTGAAAGCGCAAAGTGTAACCTTCAATTCCGCTAGCGGAACGTTCAATAATCGTTTCGAACTTCATTACACAAGCAATCTTTTAAGTAATCATGCAACTGATTTCACATCAAATGACGTTCAAATCATTAAAAAAGACAAACACATTGCCGTGAAAACAGCAAATGCATCGATTGCTACTGTGCAAGTATTTGATTTACTAGGCAAAACAATCTACACAGTCAACAAAATAAACAGCTCTGATTTCATTTCAACAGATATCAACATAGCACCACAAATACTTTTGGTAAAAGTAACATTAGACAATAATGAAGTGCTTACCAAAAAAGTACTAATGAATTAATCCCAAAAAACGGATCAATTGATCTAATTTCTATTAGATCTATCGCGGTCAAACATTACGAATGCTCCAACTGACCACTGAGAACTGACCACTGACCACTGTACTCGGTGGCTGAGGCTTCCTCGGTGGCTGAGGCTCTCGAAGCCACTGACCACCATTTCTACCACAAAACGCCCTTTTGTACACCCGTTAAAAACGCTGCCTCAAACATGCGTTTCGTCGACACTTATCGTCACTTTATCGAATTTTGACGTTTTTATTCCATTTTTGGTCGATAATAAGGCTCATTTTTGGGCAAAATAGGGCAAAATACCAAGTTTTAAAATTAATTTTTGTAAGATTTTACATTGATATAAAAAACCCCATAATAATCACGATTTTTAACTATATAATTGTTTATCAATATTTTATATGGTTTTTGTGACAATTTGTATTCTTAAGATATATGTAAGAAAATAAACTTTTATAAAAAATATTTGTGCATTTCATCGATGATATGTTACATTTGGTCGAGATATTAGAGCATTCCAATCGATGTTCATAAGAAATCAGAAAACTAGTAAAACACGAATCAAAATGAAAGCATTATTACTACATTTTAAGAATACTATAGTTTCGAGAAAAATAAGTGCGTTTAGTTTCGAAAAACTACTATTCCTAATCCTAATGCTAGGGTTATCCATAACCTCTCATTCACAATGTTCACCTGTATTAGGAGATCAAACCACTTATGGAAACAATTCATGGATTGGATATGTGTATAGTAGCATTAATAGTTCTAACCCACCAACCAATGCTTTTACGTCAACATATGAAGGGTACATAACACAACCTGAAATTTTCGACCAAAATATTGGTTATGGCGCTATCTCAGCTCCTACACTATGCGGAACTTATAGCAATGCTTTTGCTATTCGTTTTAAAATGCAACGCAATTTCCCTGCGGGAAACTATACATTTACAGTAGGCGGCGGAGACGGATATCGACTCAGTATTGATGGAGGGGCTACTTTTTTATTAAATAATTTTTCAGATCATAATTACACAACTTCAACTTCATCTGCAATTTATTTAAGTGGATCAACCAATTTAATAATAGAATATTATGAACGTTCTGGAACATCAAGAGTTTCATTTAACTATAATTATTGCGTAGGATTTTCTACCGCTCCAACTAGCATTGCTGGCACAACTACAGTATGCAACGGAAACAGTACCACACTAACTGCGACTGGAGGCATCGAAGCTCCAGGAGCAACCTATGAATGGGGAACGGGAACTTTTATTGGAAGTAATGTCATTTCTGGCCAAACAGCTTCATCCATTACAGTAACTCCAACATCTAACAAAACATATTGGGTAAGAAGAATCGACCCAACAGGATGTAACAATACAACCTCAGCAGTAACGCAATTAGTAACTGTTGTAAACGTTTCTTCTCCCCCAACTTCAATTAGCGGAAATACAACGCTATGTTTAGGAAGCAGTACAACCTTGACTTCAAATGGT
>CAIRMK010000293.1 GCA_903879645.1 uncultured Bacteroidota bacterium | reverse complement strand
TGGTAAATTATCAGCAAGCAAAATATATGAAGCATATTGGACTCGAAGCAAAGCCGAACAGATCACATACAAACAAGATAATGAGAGATTGGTTTTCACAATTACAGCCGATCGATTCTTAAGAAACATGGTCCGCGCCATTGTAGGTACAATGATTGCTATAGGTACTGATAAAATTACTTTAGATGATTTCACCAAAATTATAGAAAGTAAAGACCGAAGTAAAGCAGGGTTTTCTGTACCAGCACACGGATTGTATTTGACTAAAGTGGAATATCCTTTTTTAGAAAATAGAAAATAGAGAATAGACAAAAGAAATTAGACATCACTTTTATATTTAAAATCTAATATCGAATATCGAATATTTAAATGAAAGCAAAAGCATTCGACATACGATTATTCAAGCGAATATTAAAATACACCAAGCCTTATACTTTTAGGTTTCGGGGGGTGATTATTTTTGCTGTTTTGTTGTCTCTATTTGCAGCATTGCGTCCACTATTTCTTCAAATTACGGTAGACTCCTTTATTAAACCCGGTAACAAATCAGGATTGTTGCACTATGCCATCATCATGGGTATATCTTTGTTACTGGAAGGTTTATCCCAATTCTATTTTGTATTATGGGCTAATTGGTTGGGGCAAGATATTGTCAAAGATATCCGAACCAAATTGTTCCAACACCTACTTTCTTTCCGGATGAAGTATTTTGATACGGCACCTGTAGGACTACTAGTTACACGTTCGGTATCGGATATTGAACAAATTGCGCGCATCTTTAGTCAAGGACTGTTCATGATTATGAGTGACTTGATGAAAATGTTTGTTTGTTTACTTGTGATGACTTATATGAATTGGCGTCTTACACTCATTGTAATCGTTGCAATGCCTATATTGGTCTATATTACTCGATTATTCCAACGCAGAATGCAGGTCGCTTTTGAGGAAGTTCGTACGCAGGTCTCCAATCTAAATACGTTTGTTCAAGAACGCGTTACAGGTATGAAAATAGTTCAACTCTTTAATCGGGAGGCTATTGAATATGAAAAATTCAAAGAGATTAATCAAAAACACAATAATGCTTGGATAAAAACCATTTTGTATAACTCCATCTTCTTCCCTATTGCCGATATTATTTCATCAATAACATTGGGAGCAATCATTCTTTATGGATGTTTTCAAATTATTAATGGTAATCCTTTTACCACTGTTGGAGATATGCTTTCCTATACCATGTTTATAGGAATGTTGTTCAATCCACTACGTCAAATCGCGGATAAATTTAACGAAATGCAGATGGGAATGATTGCTGCCAATCGTGTGTTTGATATTCTTGATACCGAAGAAGAAGTACAACAAAACGGAACCATCGTAGCCCATCGCTTTGAAGGGAATATCCTTTTTGATGCTGTTCGATTTAGTTATATCAAAAATGAAGAAGTCCTTAAAGGCATTTCATTAGAAGTAAAAGCAGGAGAAACTATCGCTATTGTAGGCGCTACTGGTGCAGGGAAATCTACCATTATCAATCTGTTGAATCGGTTTTACGAAATCAATTCGGGTGCCATTTACATTGATGATTTGAATATTGATGTGTTTACCCTTGACAGCTTGCGTACTCAAATAGCTATCGTACTCCAAGACGTGTTTCTATTCGCAGATACTATTCACAAT
>CAIRMK010000292.1 GCA_903879645.1 uncultured Bacteroidota bacterium | reverse complement strand
ATTTTGTAATTGTTTAATTTTATTATAAGTGCCTGTTGAAAATGTTTATCTTGAGTGAATTTATATTTTTTGTTTACCCGAGAGCCTGCATTTTTGCTTACATTAAAATACTTATTAACCCTTAGTGGTTTCCGATTAATAAGTAGTAGCAATCATTTTTAAAATTTATACCCAAAACTCATGTAACCTGTTGGAGATTGAATGGGTTTCTCCAATTTCCCGTCTATGTAAGTAATGAAGGGAAGTATTCCCACCCTAAAGCAAAACCCACTATTTTTGGGTTGTCTCCGATAGCCAATTGTACCAGAGGTCAAAGACCACAATGAATTGGTTCCATGTATATTTACGCCATAAAGGCTTGTTATTTCAGCTTCCCCTCCTTCTGGCTGAGAAAGTTTATCAAAAACAACGGATTCGTTTATGCCTAATTCTAAGTAATTGCCCTTGTTTCCCATCAAATAATTAACGCCAACTGGAAGGTTAATTTCAGTAAAATTGTAATCAGGTAATACTATCCCCCCAATACCAACATGCCATCCCCATCCATCCAACTGGTTTTTAAACCGTCTGTCGTAATTAATGGATAACAAATTGCCTTCTCCCCATAAGTTAAGATAAATTAGTTGAGGCTTTCGTTTATAAGCAACATTCTTTTGTACTAGGGTAGGATAAAATATACTATCGCCACATGAAGGTTTACTACTAGGTGGGGCAAAGTTTACCCGTGTGAAGACATCTCCAAATTGTTGGATTTGCTTTTTTTGTGCAATAGCTTTAGTACCTGTAAAAGCCACCCATAAAAAAAAATAATATTTTATTTTCATGCTTCAATTACTTTGCGATTATTGTTTTATGGTTACTCAACATCCTCTTTTTCTCCAATTGTTTAGAAAAGATTACTTGTAACTGGGTCAGCCTTTCCTGTGAAGTTTACCGTTTCACACATTTAAAAATTTATGGGTTCTTTCCCCCTGCTCAAACCCATTTTAGTCAAAAAAAAGTCAATTATCCTAGTGATGCGTTTCCATTGCATGAATATTTCAGCAAGGCAAAAATGTATTAAAAAAACATTAAAAAATTCACCCAAAAGGGTGAATTTTTTGTTCAAAATGTTTTCTACTTTAGTCAATAATTTAAAAGAACTCATATTCGTCATTAAATAATTTAAATCATTCATTCGTTTACTTTAATCATTTTTATAGAGAGATATTGCTAAACATGAATGCTTTATCAGGTAACCCTAAAATGATATTTAATTGCTTGCTATACTCACTTTGTACCATAACCTTAGGGTGATTACGGTACTTTTTATTAAACAACATGAATAATTATTTAAATGATTTAATTATGATAAAAACAATCATTGCAGACGATCATCCAATTTTTTTAAAAGGGTTTGAGTTAATGCTATCCTACACAAAAAAATACAAAATAATTGCCACTGCCTCCGATGGGGTAGAATTGAAAGACATTGCCACAAAATTTAAAGCCGACTTAATATTGGTGGATTACAGAATGCCCTTGCTGAATGGAATTGAGGTTGTAGCATTATTAAAAAAAAAGAGCAACTCAAAAATTGTATTAGTTACCTCCTTCATAGATGAATGGATTGTGGAACAAGCGAAGGAAAT
>CAIRMK010000291.1 GCA_903879645.1 uncultured Bacteroidota bacterium | reverse complement strand
GCTTTCTACGGATAATGGAAATCAGGAATATTATATTGTTGTTTCTACTAATATGAGGAAATATGTTGGCGGTACTTATGTTGCTTTTCCTTATTTCATTGTAAAAACTTTAAATGATGTTTTAGCTCGTATTGAAAAATTACAAGATATATTTATTGATGGTAAAATCGAACACAAGCAATATATTGATACAATGGCTAGATATAATGCACAAAAGTTTAGTCTTATAGATGAAATCAATAATATTAAAAAGTTGAATAGTGATTATTTAAATTGGCTAAAAAATGGTGTAGATGCCTTGTCAAATCTAAAGAGTCACTATGCAAAGTCAGCAATTAGAGATAAACAACAACTAATAAGTTCGATATTCCCTGAGAAATTTGAATTCGACGGAAAAAAATGTCGAACTACCAGAATCAATGATATTTTGAGGTTTATATTGCAGATTGACAAGGATTTACAAAATGAAAAAAGTGGACAATTATCGAAAAAAATCGAGTTGTCCACTCTAGTGGAGTCGCCGAGAATCGAACTCGGGTCCAAACAAGCAATCAAAGAGCTTTCTACACGCTTATTTCCTGATTGAATTTTCGTCATTTCGCAAGGCCAGAAACAGCCACAAAATGCTTATCTTCTTAAATTTTCGTAACAGCTCCGAAGCTTTACTGTTCTTAGGTTCGTTTTTACGATTCACCTATATCGACCGCCACAAACCAAAGCTTTCGAGGTGAATCCTGCTTTCCTACCTAGTAGGAGCGTGGCTAATCTTACTATAATTCAGATTATGCAGCAAGAGCGTAGTTTCCTTCGCCGTTTATGTTTTTTGAAAATTAATATTTACGAGCCAAAATTCAATGCTCGACGTGCTTACTGTTCAATTCCACTCGCTGTCAAAACCAGTCGACCCCAAAGTATTGAGATTTTTCACAAAAATTATGCCAGCAAATATAGTGACAAATTGAAGTTAAATGCAATCTTAACTTAATAAGAATTAGAACTATTTACAGAATCAAGGCAAAATATTTGTCTAGTTGATACTTATAAGACAACCCTAGTTTGATGAATAATTGTAAACCAAAGAGATACATCATTCAATAAATTTAATCTAACAAGTGTAAATTGAATAAAAAAATAATTCTTAGCATTTTAAAAGATATATTTCAACATGCTAATGTGACAATTTTCAAAAAGTAATTACCACTAACTGATTAATTCACATACATCTTTCGAATTCCTATCAAAACAAATAGTAGTATTGAATAAACGATAAAAAATGGAATTATAAATTCAACCCATCCCAATGGTAGCATTAGTGCTATTATTAATAGCTGAAACCCTAATCCATACAACGAAAGCAAGGTCATAAACCAGTTAGGAAAAGTCTTTATTTTGTAGGCATCTTGATCTAATAGATGAATTATTATATCGAAACCACCATAAACAATAGTATAAATTTTGAATAAAATGTTGACTGATTTTTGAGTTTCACCAGGTAATGCTTTGGGAGTTTTGTATTCAAATATTTTACTGGTAGAATCGCCACCCAATGATTTATTTCTTAAAATAACATAGTAATAATTATATAAAGTTCCTTGCAATTGAATTCCGATAAAAGCTAAAAGGGTAAACCAAAAAGTCGTTTTGGAAACATAACAAATGGCCATAAAAATTAGAAAATTGAGTACAATATCAAAAACACTATCCAAATATCTCCCAAAATAGGATGGTTTGTTTTTCAATCGTGCCAATTCACCATCAGCTGCATCAATTCCAGATTTTAAAATAATAAAAATTCCAGCAAGAAAATAGTGGCTAGAAAGAATACAATAAATAGCAATTAAACCTGAAATCCCAAACAGTATTGTAACATGAACGGGAGTAAAACGTGTGTTTTTTAGTTGTTTAGCAAGAAATTTTCCAAATGGTCTTCCGTAATCTGATAAGTCAAGAAATTTATCTTGAGCGGCAAGTTTTGACATTAATAATTAGTAATCAAACGAAATGTGACAATATAGTCGGCAAAAATTATTTTGAAAAACGATGTAAAGTATAAGTCATTGTTGCTAATAAAAAGAAAGCAACCGCTTGGTGTATGAACCCTAACCACAAAGGAACGCTATATAATAAGGTCAAAACACCTAGTGTGAATTGAAGCACTACAACCACAAGTAAAGCATTCAAACCATTTTTTTGTTTTCTTGTCACAGTATATTTTTTGCTTTTTAAAAATAAGTAAAGAATAAGCCCTACTATTAGATATGCCATAGTTCTATGCACAAATTGAACACCACTTTTCCCTTCTGTAAATCGAGCTAACCAAGTGCTTTTTTCTTGAGTAATGCTATCGTGAAAGAATTGTCCATCACTCATCAAAGGCCAATGATTGTGAATAAAACCAGCATCTAAACCAGCTACAAATCCTCCGTAGATGATTTGTAATAGAATAAAGAACAAAGCAATTCGTGCTAGTTTTCTAAGAGGTTGAATGACCTCTGTTTTGTTAGGATAAATCAAATCAAGGGCAACCCAAAGCGTATAAGCAAAAGTAAGAAAAGCAAAAGTAAGGTGTAAGGAAAGTCTAAAATGGCTCACATCCGGCATGTCTTTTAATCCACTCGCAACCATAAACCAGCCAAGAAAGCCCTGAAAAGCTCCCATTCCTAAAAGAATGAAGCATTTTTTTAATGTAGGATACTCCAATTTTTTCTTGGCTAAGAAATAGACAAATGGAATAATAAAAACAAACCCCAGTATACGTCCAATAAATCGGTGGAACCATTCCCAAAAATAGATGAATTTATAATCGGCTAGCTGAAAATTATTATGGACATTGATTAATTTGTATTCGGGAAATTGTTTGTAAGCATCAAAAGCTTGCTGCCATGCTGCTTCTGTAAGTGGAGGAAAAGTATCGGTAACTAAGTGCCAATCTGTCATGGATAAACCTGAATTAGTCAAACGAGTAATGCCTCCCACAACAACCATAACAAATACTAAAAAACAACCTGATAGTAGCCAATAAATGACTGATTTGTTATTATTCATTTTTTTTAATTTTCAAAGATTCAAGATTAATTGATTTTTACTATCTTTTCAAAAGCTTTTCTTGGACTTCCCCTAAAATAAACTTCCCCACAGTAGGTGTAATCCATTTTTTCAAAAATTTTAAGCATTGCAAAATTATCAAAATTGGTATCTACTTTGATACTAAATATTGAATTATTTTGCGCAAAAGATTCAATATTTTGAAGCATGATTCGTGATAAACTTTGACCCAAATACGATTTTGTAATTGCAATTCGATGCACTACGACAAAATCCTCATTAGTCAGCCATTGGCCTATAATTTTTTTATACTCAGGTTCGTTATTAATAAGTACAGCGCAATATCCAATAATTGTATTCCCATCGGTTAAAACAAATCCTTCGCCATTTGCAATATCATTTTCAATCACTTCTATATTGGGATAGCCATCTTGCCACTGTTGGCTTCCATCTTCTTTTCTTTTTTCAATAGCATGTTCAATGATTGCCCAAATGGTTGTTTTCTCACCTAATAATGCTCTTCTAAATTGGTAGGTCGGCATTGGCTATTTAAATATATTATACTTTCTTCAATCCTAATTTTTCGGCTCTTTTCAAAACAAAGTGATAGGCGGCTTGATATTCATTCGGAATGTCTCCTTCAAGTATAGCTTCTTTAACAGCTTCCTTCAGGATTCCAATTTCACGAGAAGGCTTTAAATTAAAAAGCTCCATAATTTCTTCTCCCGATATTGGCGGTTGAAATTGGCGTACATGGTCACGTTCTTCTACTTCAATAATCTTCTTGCGAACAATTTCAAAATTGTTATGGTATTTCTTAAATTTTGCAGGATTCTTTGTAGTGATATCTGCTTCGCACAAAGTCATTAAATTATCGACATCTTCCGCCGCATCAAAAACTAATCTTCTCACAGCACTATCGGTAACGATATCCTCTGCAAGAACAATAGGACGCGAACTCATAGTCACCATTTTTTGAACAAATTTTAGTTTGTTGTTCAGAGGCATGTGCAATCGCTGAAATATTTTCTTAGCCATTTTTCCTCCTAGAAACTCGTGGCCATGAAATGTCCATCCTTGTTTTTTTGTAAATTTTTTAGTGGGAGCTTTACCTATATCATGAAGTAATGCTGCCCATCGCAACCAAACATCATCCGTAGTAGAGCAAATATTGTCTACTACTTCTAGCGTATGATAAAAATTATTTTTATGTGTATGACCTTCAATTTCTTCTACATTATTTAAAGCAGTCAATTCAGGTAGTATGAGATCTAAAAGTCCTGTTTTATATAAATGTAAAAAACCTATTGAAGGCTTGTCGGTACCTAATATTTTATTCAATTCATCAACAATTCGTTCTCCGGAAATGATAGCAATACGCTCTTTATTTCTGGAAATTGCTTCTAATGATGCCGCTTCAATTTCAAAATTCAATTGGGTGGCAAATCGAATTCCTCTTAACATTCGCAAAGGGTCATCAGAGTAAGTAATGTCAGGATTTAGAGGGGTTTTGATAATTTTATTTTCTAAATCCGCTAAGCCGTTGAAAGGATCAATTATGTCACCATAGTTGTTGTGATTCAATGAAAAAGCTAAGGCATTTATGGTAAAATCGCGACGATTTTGATCGTCCTCAAGTGTTCCATCTTCTACCATCGGATTGCGACTCTCTTGATTGTAAGATTCTCTTCGAGCACCAACAAATTCGATATCTATTTCCTTATAACGCAACATTGCTGTTCCATAGTTTTTAAAAACTTGAACTTTTGGTTTGTTGGGAAGTAGTTCTGAAACTTTTAAGGCAAGTTCAATTCCAGATCCAATAGCAACAATATCTATATCTTTTTTGAAATCACGTTGAAGTAAAAAATCACGAACGAAACCACCAATAACATAACTTTCAACGTTAATCTCTTGGCTTGCTTGCGCTATTATTTTGAATATAGGGTTGTTTAGTGCTTGAGTGTAATTCATGATTTTTTCTACCGCAGATTCGCAGATTTTATTTTTTTGAATTTGCAATACGTTTATATTCTAATGAAATGGAATTAAAATTAACCAAAAGAGCTAATTCATTTTTTGAGATTTTTAAATAGTTTAGGCATTGATTATAATGATTAGCATTGAAGCAATCTACAGTTTTAATTTCTAAAATTATTCCGTTATACACAACAAAATCTGCATAAAATTTATGTTTTAAGATAGTATCCTTATAATTTACTGTAAATTCTTTTTCTCTTTCAAAAGGAATTTTTAGTTGATTGAATTCATACTCAATTGCATCTTTATAAACAATTTCAGAAAAACCTTTACCTAAATTTTTGTGAACTTCAAAAAGAATCCCAATAATTTGATATGTTTTATCTTTATGTAAAAAATCATCCATAATATTATTTTAAATCTGCGAATCTGCGGTTAAATAATTTTACTTTCTAATAATCTTAACTTGATTATCCAATGAAAGTTTAATTATCGTCGATGGGTTTTTGCAAACTTTATCATGGTGCAAATTTACTACATAGTCAACACCTTTTATAATTTCTGGGCTAATTTCTTTAAAAGTTTTTGGAGCAAACATTCCAGAAATATTAGCCGATGTCGATACCAAAGGTCTTTTCATTCTCTCTAAAAGTTTAAAACAAAATGGTTCTTTGATTATTCTAACACCAAGTGTTTTATCATCAGCAATAATATTTGGAGCAACATTTCTCGGATTATCTAATATTAATGTTGTTGCTTTCTCTGATAAATCCCAAATTTCCCATGCCACATCTGGAATTTCTTTAAAGACATTGTACATCATTTTTTCGCCATTCATTAATACAATCATGCTTTTAGAATCATCACGTTGTTTTAGTGCATAAATTTTTGCAACAGCTTCTGCATTTGTAGCATCACACCCAATTCCCCAAACGGTATCTGTTGGATAAAGAATGATTCCTCCATTTTTTATGACTTCATAGGCGTTGTGTGCTTCGGTGTTGATATCGCTCATAAATTTTATTTTTGTTTTGCTATTTTCATAAATGGTAGTTCAATGTACTTATATGTAATTTGACATAATAGTAATAATGGAAAAATACTTACTCCAATAATACTCCAATATTCAAAAATAGTTTGTTTTTTTAAAACTTCAATTCCTATAACATAATGAAATACACAATATAAAAATATCCCGTGTAATAAATACATACTATATGTTATTTGACCTAATTTCCTAGAAATTTTCCAATGTAAAATTCCAAATATTGAATTATTCAATGATATTAATATAAATATAATACTGCTTAATATTATAGGAATGACTTCAACTCCGCTATTAAAAAAATATACAATTATGAATAGAAGTAGTAGTATTATTATACTAGATAATTTAGATTTGAAAATATTATTATCTTTTAATTTATTTTGAATCAAAGCGGC
>CAIRMK010000290.1 GCA_903879645.1 uncultured Bacteroidota bacterium | reverse complement strand
GATTTCTCCTCTGTGGGACAATACTGTTATAGCGTGAAAACTTGGGAGAAGCAACAAAACACCGAAATTCGGTAGGACATTGTGGGCAACGAAGCTATTGTGGATTTTGTTTATTCTTCCAATCTTTTTAAGAAAATTAGAAAAGCACAAAATAAAGATTTATAAAAAAAGGAGCTAATTGCTCCTTTTTTTATTATAAATCATTTGCTAAAGCAGTGATTCTTTTGATGTCTTGTTCTTTGCTTTTTGGATAAATCAGTAAAACACCTTCTTTGTCTACAATAATATAATCGTGTAAACCATCTATAACAATCAATTTGTTGGCATCTGAGCGAACAATGTTATTAGAAGCGTTTTCCAAAATCACTTTGGCGTTAATGACTCCGTTATTATTTTCATCTTTATCTAACTTTTCATGTAATTGTCCCCAAGTGCCTAGGTCATTCCAATCGAAAGTGGCGGGTAAAACATAAACGTTTTTAGCTTTTTCCATAATAGCGTAATCTATGGAAACATTTTCAGCATTAGCATAATTTTGATGGATAAAATCTTTTTCCTCTTTAGTGTTATAGCTTTCATTCCCTTGTAAAAACAAGCTGTTCATTTGTGGCTGAAACTTTTCAAAAGCGGATGTTATTGATTGAGCACTCCAAATAAAAATTCCTCCATTCCAAAGGAAATTACCTGCTTCTAAAAACGATTTAGCTGTGGCATAATCTGGTTTTTCTCTAAACTGATTTACTTTTTTAATAGGGTTAACATCCGATTTATCGAATTCAATATAACCAAAACCGGTATTTGGAAAAGTGGGTTGGATTCCTAAGGTCATTAGGGCATCTTCTTTTTGACAAAAATCAAAACATTGCTCCAAGTTTGTAGCAAATGTCGCTTCATCTTCTATCCAATGATCGCTTGGTGCTACCACCATAACGGCTTCTGGATTCATTTTCTGAATTTTTAATGAAGCATATAAAATACAAGGTGCAGTATTTCGCATGGCTGGTTCAAGCAAAACTTGTTCTTGCTTCACCATGGGTAATTGTTCTAAAACTAAATCATTATAGCGTTCATTAGTCAAAATAAATATATTCTCGGCTGGAATTAACTTTGACAATCGACTGAAGGTCTTTTGAATTAGTGTGCTTCCTGCACCCAACATATCGTGAAATTGTTTTGGAAGTTCTGTGGTAGACACTGGCCAAAATCGTGAACCTACTCCACCGGCCATTAGTATTGCGTAATAATTTGTATTCATTTTTAGGTCTTTTATCTAATTCTATCTTTATCCTCTTTTATCAATCCAGTATTGAAAATCTCATGTAAATCTCCTTCAACTGATTTATAAATTCCTTTTATGTTTAAATCTTTATTAATAATCAAATCTGTAATTAAAATACCTGCTTCATATACTTCTCCTTCAGCGTGATAATCATAATAAATCACATATTCAAAATTACCATTTTTAAAAAATAAAGAGTTTAATTCCATTCCTGAATTTTGAACTCCACCGCCTCTATGGTAATAAGAATACATAAATTTATTCCAACTATTTTTATCTTTAGTTGAAGGATATTCTAATTCTATCTTTTTAGAATTTCCAAATCTATAAATAATATATTCATTTTCTTTATCTTTTGCCAAAACCATTTTTTTTCCATTTTTTGTTTGGAAAGAAAAAATAACTTCTTCATTAGGTAAAAGATAGGTTTGACCGAAACATAATGTTGTAAACAACAAGAAAAAGGTTAATTTTATTTTATTCATCGTTTTAATTTTATCCCGGAATTATCTCTACCTCAGCATTGGCATTAAACAAAAATATTCTACCTGTTTTTACCTCAACACATTCATAGCGTTTGGTTCGGAGTCCTTTTTTGAGGAATACTCTTCCGTTTTTTATTCTAAACATACTCCCGCTAGGGACTTCATGTATATAATGTACATCTGGCTTTCTTTCGTCAAATTGTTTTAAGGCAAAAGCTAATTTGGCATCGGTATCGCTGCTTGCTGTTGGGTTTCTAAAATGATTGGCTACTAAAGGTAGTACTGAATGGGGGAAAATTTCTGGTCGAATGAGTGGCATCATTAATCTTTGGAAAGTCATTTTCCATTCAACTCCATGCGGGAGAATATTCCTTCCATACTTTTCAAAAGCAACTAGGTGCGCAATTTCGTGAATTAGAGTAATTAGAAATCTGTATTTATTTAAATTGGCATTAACGGTGATTTCATGTTTCCCAGAAAGGCCTTTTCTATAATCACCATGACGCGTTTGTCTTTCATTGACAATTTTTAAATGCACGCGATTGGCTTTGATTAATTCAAAACAAATCTCAACTGAATGTTCGGGTAGATATTTAGCTAATACTTCACTCAATGTTTTATGAATTATGAGTTATGAGTTATGAATTATGAGTTTTTTTTGACGTTATGATTATACTTCTTATAATTTTTAGAACTTCATCACATTTTGGATATAGGCTATTGAATTCTTCATTAGAAATATAATTGGTTTCTTTTAAAAGTTCTAACCAATATATTGTTTCGTCACATTCTTTTTGAGAAATGGATAATTTATGAATAAAATCGGGCTTACTTTGAGCATTAGCGGCTTCTCTAACATTAGCCCCAACGGAAGTTACAGACCGAAGAAATTGTTTACTCATAATGAACTCTTTCTTTTCTAAAGTTAGTAATTTATAAAAATTGACTCCTAAAATAGCCAATTCAAAACTTTTCTTCTTAATAATACTTTCACTCATAATTCATAACTCATAACTTTCAAGGTGTCGTTGATGAAACTTGCAGTACTTTTCCGTTATAATATTTATTTCCTGTCAAAGCAAAATTGAAGATATAATCGGCCATTTCTTTGGCGGAGATTGCCGCTTCATATCCTGGAAAGGCTTCTTCTAACATTTCAGTTTGAACAGCTCCTAGGGCTAAAACATTAAAGGCAATTCCTTGTTCTTTGTATTCTTCTGCCAACAGTTCAGAAAGTGTTATTAATGCTCCTTTACTTGAACTGTAAGCAGCCAATCCGGCGAATTTCATGCTTCCTTGTATGCCTCCCATTGAACTTATAGAGACTACATGGCTTTCTTTGCTCATATAAGGCAAACAAGTTCTTGTTAAATTGGCCACTCCAAACACATTTACTTTGTATACTCTTTCAAAATCGGATTGGCATAGTTGTGCAAAAGGTCTGTTGACTAAACAGCCTGCATTGTGTATTAGAATATCTACTTTTTTCCAAGTTGATGCAATGAATTTGTCTATTTCGCGCATTTCATCTTCTACCGTAATATCTATTGAAAGGCAAGTGATGTTTGGATTCCCTAATAATTGATCGGGTACTTTTCTTGAAATTGCCAATACATGATGTCCTTTTCGTGCAAATTCTAAAGCCAATTCAAATCCTATTCCTCGTGAGGTTCCTGTGATGATAACATTTTTCATAATGAGTATTTACAAAGGCTAAAATAATAAAAAATACCCTTTCAAAAATGAATTTATGAAAGGGTATCTGTTTAGATTTCTATTTGAAGACTATACTAATCCTCGTGAAATTACAATTCGTTGAATTTCAGAAGTTCCTTCATAGATTTGTGTGATTTTTGAATCACGCATCATTCTCTCTACATGGTATTCGGCAACATATCCGTTTCCTCCATGGATTTGAACGGCTTCATTAGCTACTTCTAAAGCAATTTCAGAAGCATATAATTTTGCCATAGCTCCTGAATGAGCAATGTCTTTGCCTTCGTCTTTTTCACAAGCTGCCTTCATGATTAATAGTTTAGCAGCCGTAATTTTTACATACATATCAGCTAGTTTGAATGCAATCGCTTGGTGATTGAAGATTTCTTTTCCGAAAGCTTTTCTTTCGTGTGAATATTTTAGAGCGATTTCATAAGCTCCTGTTGCGATACCTAATGCTTGTGATGCGATTCCGATTCTTCCTCCATTTAATACATTCATGGCAAATGAGAATCCGAAACCATCGGCACCTATTCTGTTTTCTTTTGGAACTTTAACATCATTGAACAATAATGAATGGGTATCACTTCCGCGTATTCCCATTTTCTTTTCTTTTGGACCAATATCAAATCCTGCCCATCCTTTTTCAACGATGAAAGCATTGATTCCTTTGTGTCCTTTTTCGACGTCAGTTTGGGCAATCACTAAATAGGTGGATGCTGTAGCCCCATTGGTTATCCAGTTTTTTGTACCGTTTAACAGGTAATAATCTCCCATGTCAACGGCAGTAGTTTTTTGTGATGTTGCATCACTTCCTGCTTCTGGTTCGCTTAGACAAAAAGCACCAATCACTTCGCCTTTTGCTAATGGAACTAAGTATTTCATCTTTTGTTCTTCGTTGCAATATTTTTCCATTCCGGCACATACCAGTGAATTATTTACTGACATGATTACCGCTGCGGATGCGTCTACCTTTGCTATTTCGGTCATTGCCAAAACATAGGAAACGCTATCTAAACCTGCTCCACCATATTTTGGATCTACCATCATTCCTAGGAAACCTAGTTCTCCCATCATCTTTACTTGTTCTGTTGGGAATTTAGAGTGTTCATCTCTTTCAATCACTCCTGGTAATAGTTCAGTTTGAGCAAAATCTCTAGCTGCTTGCTGAATCATTAAATGCTCTTCGGTTAGATTAAAATCCATATTTTTGATAAATTTTATTATGTAAATCTTTGTTTGAGACCTCAAAAGTAGCATATTTTACTTAATATCTAAAACGTTTTCGTAATTTTAGCCTATGTATACAGCAACTTACAATATTATCGGTGTCATGTCAGGCACATCGCTTGATGGTGTTGATTTGGCACACCTTCATTTTACCTTAAAAGAGGGCAAATGGAGCTATACTATTCTTGAATCGGAAACGGTTCCTTACTCTGATGAATGGGTTACGCAATTGAAGAGTGCTGTAGGCTTTTCTGAAACACAATTAGTGACTTTAAATGATGATTATACTGTTCTTTTGGGTACTATCATTAAAAATTTTATTACTACTAACGCCATTCTCAACATTGATGCTGTTTGTTCGCATGGGCATACTATTTTACACCAACCTCAACAGGGTTTTACTTTGCAAATTGGCAATTTACCGGAATTGGCGCGTTTGATTTCAGAAAAGGTGGTTTGTGATTTTAGAGTGCAGGATGTTGCATTGGGTGGTCAAGGGGCTCCTTTGGTGCCTATTGGGGATCGATTGTTGTTTTCTGATTATGATTTCTGTTTGAATTTGGGTGGTTTTTCTAATATCTCTTTTGAAGAGGGAAATAATCGAATTGCTTTTGATATTTCACCGGTAAATACGGTGCTTAATTTCTATGCAAATCAATTGGGGTTTGCTTATGATGATAAAGGGAGTATTGCTCGTTCTGGCACTATTCATCACGAGTTGTTGACGGCATTGAATGCTTTGGAGTATTATAAAAAATCGTATCCTAAGTCGCTGGGATTTGAATTTGTAAAAGAAATTGTTTTGCCTTTGATGGAAAATTATGCTATTAGTACTGCCGATAAGATGCATACTTTTAGTGAACATATTGCGCTGCAGATTGGTTTGGCTTTGGATGATTTTGTTGTCACTGCTAGCCGTCCGAAAAAAATGTTGGTAACTGGTGGTGGGGCTTATAATGATTTTATCTTGGCGCGTGTTGGTTATTATTTGCCAAATATGGAGATTATTGTTCCTGATGCCAAGACTTTAGAGTTTAAAGAAGCGTTGATTTTTGGATTGTTGGGTGTTTTAAAACTTCGTGGTGAGGTTAATGTTTTGAGCAGTGTTACGGGGGCTAGTGAAAATCATAGTTCGGGTGTGATTTTTAATAAATAATTGTATTGTTCTATTATATTTTTTTGTACCTTAGCTTCTCAATCTTAAAAACAATATAACTATGAGAAAATTGATTTTGGCTATTGTTGCCTTATTAGGATTTACAGTAAGTACAACTGCACAACAAGCACCTAAAAAAGCAGACAAAGCGAAAACAGAAGCTAAAACTGACATAAAAAAAACAGAGGCTAAAAAAGAAGAAGCCAAAAAACCAGATGCCGGAACGCATCTTAAAAAAGACGGAACTCCCGACAAACGTTTTAAAGAAAATAAGGAGGCGAAACCAGTCTTGAAAAAAGACGGAACTCCAGATAAACGTTACAAAGGAGCCAAAAAATAAGAAAAAAGAAATGCCGCTGATGAAGCGGCATTTTTTATTGTATTGTTTGTTATTTTCCTTTTTCCATTTGTTCTAGCATGGCGATAATTTTGTCTAATTTATCAACTTCTAGTTTGTTTAATTTGATGGCTAAGGCTTCTATTTCTAGTTTAGCATCGATGTTGGTTTGATAATCGGCTTCGGCATGCATTCTGTCACGTTCGTTTTGTCTGTTTTGTGCCATCATAATGATGGGTGCTGCATAGGCGGCTTGTGTAGAGAACAATAAATTAAGCAAGATAAATGGATATTCATCCCAATGGTAGACTAATCCTATTACGTTTAATCCCATCCAGATTGCTACGATGATGGTTTGGATGATGATGAATCTCCAGGAGCCCATTCCTGTGGCTACGCTGTCGGCTAGGCGGCTACCGAAAGTTAAATTGTCTTTGTGTTCTTGGTGCCATGTTTTCTTTCTTGCCATATTTTCTGTTTTGTTTTGTGTTAAAGGTATTTATTTTTGTTTTTCAAATATATAAATTATTCTTATAGCTATTTAAAAAGACTTTTACTGCTTGTTTTATTATTTGGAGGGGTATTTAATGGGTATTAAAAAAGGTTGTTGATACTTTCAACAACCTTTTTTAGTTTGGGTTAGTTACCTCGTGTATGGATTAGCGAGGTAGCGGAGAGATTCATTCGTTAACAGTTAGATTAATATTACTCTCTATTCTGTTACTAAATATTTTATTAATTTTACTTCTATAAGTTTTGCTGGATTATTTGGGTCTTTAACATTTGTATTTTGAATTGAGAAATCTTTACTTTTTAACCTTTCAATTTTTTTAATACTTTCTTCTGGAAACGATTTATATTTATCTACTGGGATTATTGAAATCAATTCAAATGAATTACTAGTTTGAGAATGCAAGTAATCAAAAACTTTTCTAGGGTTTTCAATTTGCCACATTCCTCTAATTCTTAAATTAGTTATTCCTAATGGATCTACACGATTAACACGACCTAATTCTTTTGTTTCTGAAAAGACAACATTTTGAATAGTTTTTATACCTGTAGAAATAGTTTTCTTTATTCTTTCGTATGTTTCTGGGTTTGCCGCATATATATTTCCATAAACCATCCATAACGATTTCAAACTTGTGTCAGTAGTATGACCTACACAGTAAATAAGGTCTTTTGTAGTCCACTCTTCACAAGCTTTACATTCTTTTGTTATCATTGGATTTGTATTTCTTAAATCTGATTTAGGATAACTACTATTTAATGCTAAGCTTGTTGTGGAACTTTGAGTTTTTTTAACTTCAATTGCATCACCATTTTTAATCATTATATCTGGTGGATTATTTTGTGAACCTAACCAAGAAAAATTTTGATTAAATTTTTTCATTCGCTCAATTTCTTGACTAACACCAAATGTATCAGCAAAAGCATCTTTAATATAATTTTCTAAAGCATCACCCATACCATTGGCTCTATTTCTACCAGTGTATAATGCTTTAATTTGAAAGTCATTTTGAATAGCAATATTGTAAATTGCTTCTAATATATTTGTCATACCGTAATTTCTTGGTTTTTTGATAATTTAATATTAGAAAGTTTTAAATTTTCATTTATTTGTTGCATAATACTTTTAGCTAAAAAATTTGCAAGATTAACAGGTACTGCATTTCCAATCATTTTATAACCTGCAACAACACTTGTATAGTGAAAAATAAAATCATCCGGGAATGTTTGAATTCTTGCACATTCTCTAACACTTAATCTTCTATATAAATGTTCTTTCCCGGGAACAAAGACTCTAATATTTTGTTCAATAAATTTCATTTTTGGGGCTTGTGGATGAATAGGTGCATGTCTTCCCCCAGCTTGAATTGTAAAAGATTGTTCATCCCAACTTCTTACACGATTTCTTGACATAAAAATTGTTGAAAAATCACCAATCATATATTCATGATTAGGAATAGAACAATTACTTCCATTTGTTTTATTATATGGTAATGCAGATAAAACATTGCTTTGTAAATCAGAAATAACATCTTGCAGAGTTAATTTAGCAAAATTTGGTTTAGGAAATTGAAAAGTAAAGTTTAAATCTTTTCTAATTCCAATAAAGAAAACTCGCTTTCTATCTTGTGGAACATTGTAGTCGCAAGCATTGACCATTTCAAAAGAAAGTTCGTAACCTAAACCTGCATTTCTAAAAAGTTCTTTAATATTTGCTAATGCTTCTGAATGCCTATCAATCAACATTCCACTAACATTTTCAGCTAAGAAAAATTTAGGCTGTTTAGCTTCTAAAATTCTAATAAAATCAAAAAATAATTGACCTCTTTTATCATTAATTCCTTTCATAGCACCTGCTTCACTCCAACTCTGGCAGGGTGGACCGCCTATAATTCCATCACATTCAGGAACTTCATCAGAAGGAATATTAACAATACTCCTTTTATCTAATTTAGTATGAGGATGATTTTTCTCGTATGTTTCCCAAATTTCTTTATCATATTCATTCGCCCAAACAACATTAAATCCAGCTTTTTGAAAACCAAGATCAAGACCACCAGCGCCAGCAAAAAAAGAAACTATATTCATAATAAATCAAATTTTCAATAGGTAACAAAAATAAAACTTTTAAATTTCAATTTCAGGGAAATGTATTTATTTAATCAACAATTTTTAAGGAGTAATATTCCATTTATAATTTTTGTTTTACAATC
>CAIRMK010000289.1 GCA_903879645.1 uncultured Bacteroidota bacterium | reverse complement strand
ATGCTATATGAGTACGTACACTCCAGATAGATGGTTAGTTGTAAAGATAACATCAGGTGATGATACAATTGACAAAGTATTTGCTAATTGGTATGGTGGATATTTAGATGGAAATCGTGTTCTAAGTTGGTTATGAAATTCATAAGTATAGTATTAAAATCCGACGGCTTTATCATCACCTCGATAATCGGCTCCTGCTTCCAGTTTTTTATTGGGTAACACGAGAATGGCATCCACTTTTCCAATAACGGGCGCTGTTTTTTCATTTATGATATAGCCTTTATTTTTGAGATTATCTAAGATGGTTTGTGAAAAACGTTTTGGTTCAATCAACACTTCATCGGGCAACCATTGGTGATGGAAACGCGGTGCATTAACAGCTTCCTGCATGCCCATGTTGAATTCATAAACATTCAGAATAGTTTGCAATACCGAAGTAATAATGGTGGAACCTCCAGGCGAACCTAACACCATATATAGCACGCCATTTTTTTCTACAATAGTAGGTGTCATTGAGCTCAACATTCTTTTTTGAGGCGCAATACTATTGGCTTCAGCTCCGACCAGACCATAGGAATTGGGTACGCCTGTTTTTACGCTAAAATCGTCCATTTGATTGTTAAAAAAGAACCCCAACTCGTCGTCGTATAATTTAGATCCATAGGCTCCATTTAAAGTTGTAGTCACGGAAACGGCATTGCCTTCGGCATCTACAATAGAATAGTGGGTAGTTTCATTGCTTTCGGAAATTGCAATTTCACCGGGGCTTACTTCCGATGATTTAGTCGCTTTCACCCAATTGAAACTTTTCATTCTATTATTTAGGTAGTCTGTATCCAGCAATTTTTTTTGGGGAATTTTTACAAAATCAGGATCGCCAAGATAATGGTTTCTATCGGCATAGGCTCTGCGTTCTGATTCTACCAAAAGTTGCATGTATTTCTCGGAATTGGGTTTGTATTTTGAAATAGTATAGGGAGCAATCATTGTCATTATTTGGGCTAACGTAATGCCACCGCTTGAAGGTGGTGCCATTGAAATGATCTTTAAATCTTTGTATTTGAATGAAATGGGAGCTCGCCATTTGGCTTGATAGTTTGATAAATCTTCCATAGTAATAATACCGCCTTTCACGTTAAGGAACGCTACTATCTTTTTGGCGGTTTCCCCCTGGTAAAATTCTGCTTTACCGTTTTTCATGATGCGGGTAAGTGTTTGGGCTAAAGCGGGATATTTTATAGTATCTCCGACTTTGTAATTTTTAGCATATAGGGTCTGGGTGCCACTCACTTTACTGATGTCTTCTTGATTTTTAGTAATTTGACGCAATTGTTTTTCGGTAACTACAACGCCTTTATTTGCCAAAGCAATGACGGGTTTCATAATTTCCTCCATGGATAGCGTGCCAAATTTTTCGTGTACGGCATAGATTCCTGCAATGGTTCCAGGAACACCCACAGCCAAAGCACCATTGACGGATAAATTGGGAATTACCTTTCCATTGGGGTATAAGTACATGTCTTTTGTAGCTTTTAGGGGGGCTTTTTCTCTATAATCTAAGGATCCTGTTGTTCCATCATGCAATCGATAGACCATAAATCCACCGCCTGAAATATTTCCAGCATAGGGATAGGAAACGGCTAAGGCCAGTTCGGTTGCGATCATGGCGTCAAAGGCATTGCCTCCTTTCTTTAGGATATTGCTACCTATTTGTGAGGCTTCATCTCGTGCCGATACGACCATTGCTTTATTGGATATTACTCCTTTCGTTTGGCTGTAAGTTTGAGTGGAAATGAATGCAATTAGGAAGACTAGTTTTTTCATAATTCCATTAATTTTTCTTCACAATGTTTTTGTAGTTCTTCAAAGTACAAAGTAAATTCCTCTTCAAATTCTTGATAAAATTGTTTGACCTCTACTATCGCTTCTTGCATATTGACTCTATGTTTGGTTTTATAATCCATTTGAAATAAGATCATTTCGAGTCCTTCTAAGCTAGCATAACTCACCAACCAGTTTCGACCTATCATATATGGAATCATCTTTTGTGTTTTTTCGGTAAGAATAGCATGATTGTGTTGTAATAGCTGATAGAAGGTAGCAGCATAGTCCTCTAAAGGAACCTTCGAATAGGTTGCCCAATTTTTTGCCAGGTAATGGTCGTACACAATATCCATTATCACTCCCGAATAGTGTCCGTATTTTTCATGCAATCGGTGTTTACTTTTTCTATAAATAGGATGCGCATCGGTAAATGTGTCAATATAGCGGTGCAATAAAATCCCTTTTCGCAATTCATCGGGATAATCCAAATAATGATGTCCGCGAATACTATCCGCCATGAAGTTTCCGATTTTTAGTAAATCGTTATCACCAGAAAGATAGATGTGCGCAAGGAAGTTCATTTTGTTGTTTATGGTTTATTGTTTTGTAAATATAGAAAATAGTTTATTTGATTTGCATTTTATTAATTTATAAGAATAGTTATATTTGCTAAACATTTTGAGGTTTTGGAATAACTTCATCACTCATCAACTTTTAAATTTAAATATAATGACCTTAATAAAATCAATTTCTGGAATTCGTGGCACTATTGGCGGAAAAGTGGGGGATAACCTTACACCGGTTGATGCCGTCAAATTTGCTTCGGCCTATGGTACCTTTTTAAAACAAAATACATCTAAAGATAAATTAACTGTTGTTATCGGTCGCGATGCACGTATTTCGGGCCCGATGATTCATAATTTAGTAATGAATACGTTACTTGGCTTGGGAATCAATGTGATTGACTTAGGATTATCTACTACACCTACTGTTGAAATAGCGGTTCCTCTAGAAAAAGCGGACGGTGGTATCATTCTTACGGCTTCTCATAATCCAAAACAATGGAATGCTTTGAAGTTATTGAATGCCAAAGGCGAATTTTTAAGTGGTAAAGAAGGCGAATTGATTTTAGAAATTGCAGAATCGGAAGCGTTTGATTTTTCGGATGTCGATTCTTTGGGGGAAATAACGGTGAATGATGCTTATATGGATATTCATATTGATGAAGTATTGAATTTGCCTTTAGTGGATGCTGAAGCCGTTGCTAAAAGAAAGTTTAGAGTAGTGGTGGACGGGGTAAATTCTTCAGGAGGGATTATCATTCCTAAATTGCTGGAACAAATGGGCGTAGAATGCGTGAAATTATACTGCGAGCCTAATGGTCATTTTCCGCATAACCCAGAGCCTTTGAAAGAACATTTGGGGGACATTTGTAAATTGGTAGTAGAAGAACATGCTGATTTTGGAATTGTAGTTGATCCTGATGTCGATCGATTGGCTTTTATTTCTAATGATGGCGAAATGTTTGGTGAAGAATATACTTTGGTAGCCTGTGCTGATTATGTCTTGGGGAAAACACCAGGAAATACCGTTTCTAATATGAGTTCGTCCCGTGCTTTGCGCGATATTACCAACAAACACAATGGTACTTATCAAGCTAGTGCAGTGGGAGAAGTGAATGTGGTTGCTTTGATGAAGTCGACGAATGCTATTATTGGTGGAGAAGGTAATGGTGGTATCATTTATCCAGAATCACATTATGGGCGTGATAGTTTGGTAGGCGTGGCGTTGTTCTTGACTCATTTGGCCAATTTGGAGATGACGGTAGCTGAATTAAGAGCTAGTTATCCACAGTATTACATGAGTAAAAACAAAATTGAGTTAACACCTCAGATTGATGTGGATGCGATTTTGGTGGCTATGACAGAAAGATATAAGAACGAGGATATTACTACTATTGATGGTGTGAAAATTGATTTTGCCACAGAGTGGGTGCATTTAAGAAAATCAAACACGGAACCAATTATTAGAATTTATACTGAAGCCCCAACACAAGTCGCTGCTGATACCTTAGCGTTGCGAATTATTGATGAAATTAAGGCAGTGGCAGGAATCTAATTAATTGTATCCATAATATAAAAAAGACTAAAGTGAGCCCTTTAGTCTTTTTTTTGCTATAGCTTGGATGTAATAAATAGTATATGATTTTTTTAGCAAGCGTAAAGTGTTTAATAAAATGAAGAGGTTTGTTTTGGAGACTGAACAATTCAATTTAGAAAAAGGGAGTTGCTTCTTGATCTTCAAATTTTGGAGGATTGGACAGTGTATCCGTATTTTATAAGATATTTTTAACTTTTGTTTTTTGTCTTTATTTTGTATTTTATCTATTTGTTTTTTTTTTTTTT
>CAIRMK010000288.1 GCA_903879645.1 uncultured Bacteroidota bacterium | reverse complement strand
TCTTGTTCACTATCAAATGTTTTTTCTTGTGTTCCATCTCCTCTACTTCCATCGAAGCTTGCCAAAAGAATAAGTAAGGTGAAATCGTAGTACCTAAAATACCAACCAAAACACTAATAAACTTTTTGTTGAATTGAATGGTCGGAATGAACGTATTCTTAGCAATATCCAACCAATCTTGATGGTATAAAAATGGTACTACTAAATAAACCAGCAGCACAATACACAAATATTTCAAAGTTGCCGCAATCTTTTGATAAGGCAAATAAACAATCAGAAACAAAAGCAAAATGGTAAAAATAACACTGAAGTAAGTCGCGTCAATTTTAGGAAAAAGTAAATTCCCAACTGCGCCCATACCGGCAATATCGGCACCAATATTCATGACAATAGCAGGGAAACTAAACAACAACATCAAATACAAAACAGGTCTTGGATAATGTTTTTTCAAAGCACCTGTCAATCCTTGTGAAGTAACTAAGCCAATCTTAGCACACATCTGCTGAATGGCTGCCATCAAAGGAAAGGCTATAATAGAAGTCCATAAAGTAGATAAACCATAAGCAGCACCTGCCTGTGAATACGTGGCAATACCCGAAGGATCATCATCACTAGCACCGGTAATCAATCCCGGACCAAGAACTTTCCAAAACCGTACTAACTTACTTTCCTTTTTCACCTTGTTCATTTTAGTACTAATGTACGACAAATTTCCGTGACCCTCTATTTTCTATGCTCTATTCTCTATATTCTATTTTCTATGCTCTATAAATCATACATTTCCAACAACTTATTCACGGTATTCCAATTGCGCATAGTTGCGGTGACGTTTAACTTTTTCTCGATGTATTTTTGGTCTAAACGGGTCTTCCCTGCTCCAATATCATATTTGATAAAGATTCTATTACCGTCAATCACCGCTTCATCAGGTTTGAATTGACTTATCTTTAACTCATTGATGGCGGTACTGCTCATCTCTTTGGATAAAAAAGCGACATACAATTTCTTAGTATCGACTTCCTTGTCTTTCAAAAACGGATTGTTGGTCAAGCACAATTCTAAGTCTTGTTTTCCGATTACGATTACGGGAACTTCGTGTCCAAAAGTCTTGTATATTTCCTGTTTGATTTTGAAACCTACGCTAAAGCCGCTTTCTTCGTCGCTTTCAACAAAGACATTACCCGATTGGATATAAGTCACCACATTGGTAAACCCAATGGCTTCCAAGGTGGTTTTTAAGGCTTCCATTTTTATCATGTTGTGTCCTGAGACGTTGATGCCGCGTAGTAGTGCTAAATGTTTCATGGTGTAAATATAATCAAAAGATGTAAAACCGAGATAAGAGGGTGTTCGATGAACTACTTCGTTCTTTCCAAAAAAAACCTCGAAGAGTTTCAAACCCTTCGAGGGTTGGACCAAAAAACCATAAAAGGCCCCACCTATTACAGCGGAACCTTTTACTCCAAAAGACAATTAGTGAACTTTTTAAATACATTTTACGATTCTAGCATCACTCAAAGGCGATGCGCCTGTTGCATTCACCGCATACATATATCCATAATATATTAGAGTAGAGTCTAGACCATTAACTACTTTTCGCTTCCCTTTATCTAAGCTAAAAATTATGTTTTGACCTACATCAGCTTTAATATTGACGATATCATTAACGTAGTTTTCAACGCTTAACGGAGAACCGCTAACCAAAATTAATCCATAACCAGTCACTCCTTTGCCCCGTATCGCAGGCGTTTCTAAAATAACTTGCCCACCAACGTTGGAAACAATTACCTCAACTGTAATAATTTTTTCCAATTCAGGTGCCGCATGGGAAGTTTCAGCAGTAGCTTCAAATCCTGCCAAGGTAATAACAGATGCATTTCCATTCGCAATTTCGTTTACATAGGCAGCCAATTTGTCAAGACATGCCATTAATTTGTCTTTGGTAACCAAATATCCCGTTTTGTAATTTTTGCCATTAGCATTATAAATGTTCATAGCAGCGACATAATCCTCCATAACGTGCGTTAACTCTGAAGAGGTTAACGGAGGCGAAACAAAAACGGTTTCATTATTATAAATACCATTCTTTACACCACCGGCAAATCCGGATAATTTATCTTTCACAAACAAGTGAAAAGAAAGTTTACATACTTGCATTTTCATACTTAAAAATATTAGGTTAATAAAATTATTTCTTCACTAATCACCTTATAACCAATATACTATTTTAAAAATATTCTATCTTGCTTCTCCTTTTAGCAAGCTTGTTTTTCTCATTTTAAAGCTTACTTTTTACTTTTTAGAGCTTACTTTTCTCTATTTAGAACTTACTTTTTACTTTTTAAAACTTTCTTTTCTCTTTTTAGAGCTTACTTTTCTCTATTTAGAACTTACTTTTTACTTTTTAAAGCTTTCTTTTATCTTTTTAGAGCTTACTTTTTTCTATTTAGAGCTTACTTTTTACTTTTTAAAGCTTTCTTTTATCTTTTTAGAGCTTTCTTTTATCTTTTTAGAGCTTTCTTTTTACTTTTTAAAGCTTGCTTTTCTTTTGAATTCATTTACAAGGCTGTCCAAAAAAGGAGCTAAAGACTATATCATGTTTCATCACCGAAACAAATGTATTACGGTTTTTTTGAACTAGCAGTAGCAGTAAACATTGGTTTTATTAATTTAGTAGTTTACTACTATTTTGATGATTTTTGTTTCGTTTTTGAGCTATTTTTTGGATTTATTTCTTTTATTTTGTTATAAATAGGTCTTAGGGAATAGCTTTTGAAATTTGATTTTTGCTTTTGAAATTTGATTTTTGTGATTTGGTTTTTAATAAAAAATTTGCCTATGATTAAAGTTGGGATTGTTGGTGATAATGCTATCCATAGAAAAGGCATTAGCGGTTGTATTGGTGAATACAACGAAATAGAAGTTTTGATTGAATCCGATGGTGGTGTTGATTTACTTACACAACTAGAAGATGTTGCTTTGGATGTTGTGGTTTGGACTTTTGACAAAACCTTGGATTTTGAGAAGTATTTAGAAATAATCCTAAAGCAATTCAAGATTCGAGTACTCTTGGTGGATGCTCTTTTTGATAGAAAGC
>CAIRMK010000287.1 GCA_903879645.1 uncultured Bacteroidota bacterium | reverse complement strand
TTAAGATTTAAGGAGAGCATCCCGAACGGTTCAGGGGATAGTTCGCTAAACTATATCGCATAATTGCGACTGACAGGTTCGACTCCTGTGCTCTCCGCCGGGGTGGGGTGCTGGAGTGGACGATCAGGTTAGTCTTGAAAACTAATGTAGGGTTTTTCCTTACCGCGAGTTCGAATCTCGCCCCCACCGCAAGTGTGTGTTTGAAGGCCACTCACAATATGAACAGACAGGTTTTAAAAGTTTAAGTTTACCCAAATAGCCATCGCATAAATACTTTCCCCCGCGGCCACAGTCAAGATGGGTCTTGGGAAAAACAAGATCGAGTAAATTCAGTTGTTGCATTGTTTCCGTTGCAATAGGTTAGCGTTCCAGAGGCTTGTATATACTTAACTCCAAATTTTGCAATAATTTTGTCTAGCATTAATTTCCCTTCAGCATCAAAAAAATCTAATATTTCAATCTCTCTTCTGAGAGTAAACCAATCAAAATTCTGGTCTGCATTTTTTTCTACAAAAGCATTTCCAGTTACTTTAACAATTGCCACTGGAGTTGTAGTGTCTCTAACCATGACAATATCTCCGATACGCATGTCATTTTTAAACCAATTTGGATCTTGAACTGGATTCCCATTTTTATCAGGCCATGCTTCTCCTAAACCAATTACTTTTTTGGTTTCTAGAATAGAAATTAAAGTTTCGGTAGATAATCTATCATCTGGATGCAGTTGTATGTGCCAGAAATTCATACTCATTATATTTCGTCAAAATTAAATTGTCTTTCACCAGCAAGCAAAGTTCGTATTCCAAATCTTTTATCTAAATAATTCGTTAGTACATAAAAATTTTGTGGCGAATATTCTATTTTATTAAGACCTTCAAATTCTCTATGTAGAATGTTATTTTCAATAAATAAATTTGCAATTCTGATAAAGTTATTTCTCTGAGGTTGCTCTGACTTAATATTAAGGTTTTCAATAATTATTCCCTTTAAAAGATTGAATATCTTTTCCAAGGAAATTTTATTTTGGTTTTCTTTACCTTGGAATTCATTATTAAGCTTATTAATGAATTCTTGAAAATTTTCACTTTGACTTATTGGTTCTGGTTCAGAATGAAATGAAATCTGTCTTTGTCTATTAAAAAAATATTTATGATGAATTCTATTTACTTTAGTTTGTCTGGCATGTGGTTTTATTAAAGTTGAATGTGGAAAATGTAAATGGTCTCTCCAAGAAGAAATTCCACCAACAAAACTTAGTTCACTTTCAATTCTAATATTTGAGTATATCGAGTCAACTCTGTATTTCAACTTCATTAGGAAATCATAATTTATGAATGAAGGTGCTATGTAGCGAACATAGTTAAAGTCATTACTTAAATCAACTAATAGATTATGTTGCATATACTCATTAGTTTCAGAGTCTACATGTAAATGAAAATAATAGGCACCTGGATTATCAGTATAATTTAGCATATTTCTTCTATTTAGCATATCAGTATTAGTGCTGTTATGAAAATAGAAATCACTTCTTTTCATTTGCAAAAAGATTGGGATAAAAGTGTCTACTCTAATATCATAACCTCTTGTTCTTTCATCAACTCCTGAAAAATAATGTATATCAAACTCTTGATTTCCTCTGAAATCATTTATAAAGCAACTTTCAATAAAAGATTGATATTGCGCTTCTGAAAATTCTGATGTTATATCTGCCATATTATTCTTCTGTATCAGGAATATTTTCCATTAATTTTTCTAGTCTATCAATCTCTCCAAGAAATTTTCTTCCTTGTGAGCAGAAATAATCTATTGTCGTTTTCTGGTTTGGTGATGGGACTAAATCACCATTTTCGATTTCATCATTAATTACTTTGATAATTTCTTGGTACTTTTCAACTTGCTCATTAAGCTCGTTAATTCTTTCTTCAACTTGTTTTTATCCAATTTCTAATTTCTATTGCTTAAATTTTGCATTGTGATGGTTCGTCCTTCTTCTCTCTGTTGCTTGGCAGATCGTATCATGTACTTCGCCAACAACATAC
>CAIRMK010000286.1 GCA_903879645.1 uncultured Bacteroidota bacterium | reverse complement strand
TACTAAATACAAATCGGGAGGTTACGAACAAGCAAGAAACGGAAATTTCACACAAGTAAACCAAGATTATACACCACATTTAAATCCTAATGGGGCTACAACTGTAAATCCAGTGTTTGGTACTAAATATTTCTATGGGTACGGAAGAACTTTCCTTGTAAATTTATATATTAATTTTTAAGTAGTAAAAATATGAAAACAGTACAAATAAAAATACTAATTTTAACAACACTGATAGCATTGGTTTTATCAAGTTGTACAAAAAGCAGTGATATAGCCTATCCAACATTAAAGCAGGTATATTTCTCTGAAGACTTTAACAATACTGTTGGTACTGCTTTACCTACAGGATGGACCTCTTATGCTGAAATGGGAACTAGACTTTGGTCTGCAGGAACATATGGAGGCGATGGATACGCAAGCGTATCTGCATATGGTAGTGGTGATGCAGCAGACATTAGCTGGTTAATTTCTCCTGCTATTGATGTAGATCAACACGATGGCGAAAGTTTATCGTTTCAAACATGTCACGATAAATATGTAAACTCATTAAGTAATACTTTAGAAGTTTATATCTCTACAGATTATGCAGGTAATTTTGGCGCTTCACATTGGACAAAAGTGAATTATACTTCAACGATGCCTTACCCATATACTGCTTCTTATGCTTATGTAAATTCTGGTGCTATTGATTTATCATTATATAAAGGAACTATACATTTTGCTTTTAGATATACTGGAATAAATCCTTCAACAGGAGCTTATCAAGTTGATAATGTTAAAATTGTTTATTAATCTTAATATTTTAAAAAAATGAAAACAAACCTATTAAAATTAGTAACAGTTGTTGCTTTTATCAGTTTTTTTGTAAGCTGTTCGGTTGCAGATAAAAATGTTTGGAATGAAACAGCTGCAATTAAAACATATGAATTGACGACTACAATTCCAGTCGCAAGTGTTCCAGTTACTACTACACCAACTGTTTATACTACTGACGATATAATTGAAGCGTATGTAACTTCAAATGATACAGATGGAAATTTTTACAAATCGATATCATTTCAAAGTGTACCAACTAGCGTAAGCACTACTCCAATTGGATTTAGTGTTTCTGTTAATAAAGGGATGCTTTTTGTAGATGGTTTTACACCAGGTAGAAAAGTGTATATCAAATTGAAAGGCTTAGCGATTGCAAAAGTATTTGGTTCTATGCAAATTGGAATTGCAGACTCTACAACTTCAACAGGTATTGCAGGAATTGAACCGACGGATTATTTAAACTACCTTTTTCCATC
Organism: uncultured Bacteroidota bacterium; assembly: GCA_903879645.1. Taxonomy (GTDB): domain Bacteria; phylum Bacteroidota; class Bacteroidia; order Flavobacteriales; family Flavobacteriaceae; genus Flavobacterium. The sequence goes on along the minus strand of CAIRMK010000286.1, from coordinate 945 downwards.
AAGTACAATTATTGATGAAGAAGCATTAGTGAGACATATGACTTTGCTTAATGCAGGATTAGATGTAAATCAAAATACTTTAGTTGAGGTAGATAACGTGCAATTTGCGTCAAGTTCATTAGGAAGAACATTATATGATGTTAATAACGGTGGATATGCTACCAATCATAATATTGTTGATTCACAAAATGGAGGAAAACCAAGAATTATTAGAATTAGTCAGTATGCTAACTTCTCTGTTGATAATGTGCCTGCTGGTAGTGGAAGTATTCGTGGTGTGATGACCAAATACAATACAGATTATCAATTCATGATACGTCAAGAAAGTGATTTAAAATTGACAAATCCAAGACAATTTATGGATGATTTTGCAACTGGAATTGGTGCTTGGACTGCGTACAGTGTAACAGGGAATGAAGTTTGGACCCCAAGTTCATATGGTAATCCATCATACTGCGCTACAATTTCTGGATATGCCGGTGGAAATAAAAACAATGAAGATTGGTTAATTTCTCCAAGTATCGATTTTACAGGTAAAACAACAGGTAAATTAGTTTTTGATAGTGCTACCAAATATACAGGTAACAGTCTTCAAGTATATATTTCAACTAATTATACAAGTGGAGCGCCATCAACAGCTACTTGGACATTGTTGCCAGCTACTTTTGCTCCAGTGAATAGTAATTATGTTTGGATAAATTCAGGGGCGGTAAATATCTCTTCTTATGCTGCTAATCAAAGTAATGTTAGAGTTGCTTTTAAATATTCTTCAACAACATCTGCTGCTGCAACATGGGAGTTAGATAATGTTTTAGTTACGGCTAACTAAAAGAAGTTGTTATAAATAATAAAGGAGGTTGTATCATTGATACAACCTCTTTCTATTACAAGCAGTTTGTGCAGGCAATAATGGATAAGAATTTAAAGGGTCATTTTCTAGTCAAT
>CAIRMK010000285.1 GCA_903879645.1 uncultured Bacteroidota bacterium | reverse complement strand
TGTAAATCTTCAATACCTTCGCCTACACCTATATATTTTACAGGAATTTGAAATTGATCGGAAATACCAATTACTACCCCACCCTTTGCAGTCCCGTCTAATTTAGTTACCGCTAAACAAGAAACTTCTGTAGCAGCTGTAAATTGTTTTGCCTGTTCAAAAGCATTCTGACCTGTTGAACCATCTAAAACTAAAAGTACATCATGAGGAGACTCTTCTGATACTTTTTGCATTACACGCTTTACTTTAGAAAGTTCACTCATCAAACCAACTTTATTATGTAAACGACCAGCAGTGTCTATAATAACAACATCTGCGTTTTGAGAAATAGCGCTTTGCAATGTATCAAAAGCAACCGACGCAGGATCACTTCCCATTTGTTGTTTTACAATAGGAACCCCTACTCTATCAGCCCAAATTTGCAATTGATCAATTGCTGCGGCTCTAAAAGTATCTGCGGCACCAAGAACAACTTTATATCCAGCTTTTTTGAATTGATAAGCTAATTTCCCGATAGTTGTTGTTTTTCCAACACCATTTACACCAACAACCATAATCACATACGGCTTTTTGTTAGCTGGAATTTTAAATTCCGATTCTTCTCCCGATTTAGTTTCAGATAAAAGTCCGGATATTTCTTCACGAAGAATTTGATTTAATTCATCAGTTCCTAGATATTTATCATTGGAAACCCTTTCTTCAATACGCTTGATTATTTTCAAAGTAGTTTCAACACCTACATCAGAAGAAACTAGAATTTCTTCTAGGTCATCTAAAACTTCATCATCAACTTTAGACTTTCCGGCAATAGCTTTAGTAAGTTTAGAAAAAAAAGACGTCTTTGTTTTCTCTAAACCTTTATCTAATGTTTCCTTTTTTTCTGAGGAAAATATTCTTTTAAAAAAACTCATTTATATAATTTATGTTTTAGGAATAAGGAATTAAAAATAACTTTTTACCCTTACAAATAAAATTAGAGACAAATATAAAAATAAAAAAGCTACTTCCGTAAGAAAGTAGCTTTGATATAAATTTTATTTAGGATTTATTTCTTTTGCAAGAAAGCATCCACCTCTTCTGGAGTCATAATGCTTTCAACGAAAGTATATGCACCTGTTTTAGGAGACTTAACCATTTTAATAGCTTTGGTTAATCTTTTAGAAGCTGTCTGTAATGTTGCAACGGTCTTTTTTGCCATGATTCAATGAGTATTTGAAATTTTATAAGAAAAATTTCTAATTATTTAATTTCTTTATGAACAGTCATTCTCTTTAAGATTGGATTAAATTTTTTAATCTCTAATCTATCTGGAGTATTCTTTTTGTTTTTGTTTGTAATGTAACGAGAAGTTCCTGGAAGACCAGTTGCTTTGTGTTCTGTACATTCTAAAATTACTTGAATTCTATTACCTTTCTTTGCCATCTTACTTTATTTTTATTGGATGAAGGATTATTTAATAAATCCGTTAGCTTTTGCCGTTTTCAATACAGCAGCTAATCCATTTTTATTGATTGTTTTAATTGTAGAAGCAGCTACTCTCAAAGTAACCCATCTGTCTTCTTCAGCAAGATAGAAACGTTTTTTAACTAAGTTTACAGAAAATTTTCTCTTAGTTTTGTTCATTGCGTGAGAAACATTATTTCCTACCATCGCTCTTTTACCTGTAAGGTCACAAACTCTTGACATTATACTTATCTTTTATCGTTATTCAAATCGAGGGTGCAAAGAAACAAAAAAGAAACCTTATACACAAAAAAAAATTATAGATTTTTTAAAATTTCTTTCTGCAACATTTCAAATGCTTTATTTACCGTTCTATCTATCACTTTTTCACGTGGTTGTCCAAAATTAAACTCTTCTACTATTACTTTATCCGTTGTGACCAATGCAATAAAAACAGTTCCGACCAAGGCATCTGCATCCCCTTTTGTCGGTCCTGCATTACCAGTTGTTGCTATTGCATAATCTGTTTTCATTAATTTCTTTATTCCAAGCGCCATTTCTGTTGCAACTTGTGAACTTACAACTGAATTTCGATCAATTGTTTCTTGGGAAACACCTAGAACAGAAACTTTAACATCTGTAGCATAACTCACTACACTCCCTCTAAAATAATTTGATGCTCCTGCAACTGAAGTCAATACTTCAGCAATTTTACCTCCTGTGCAACTTTCTGCAGTAGAAATAGTTTTACCCAATCTTGCTAATTGCTGTCCTAAAACAACTTCTATAGTTTCATTTTCATCAAATCCAACTATAATATCACCTATAATTTTAGTCAACAACTTTACGTTTTCATCTATTGCTTTTTCGAGAATTTCTTTATCAATTCCTCTTGCAGATAAACGTAAGCGAACTCTTCCTGGAGCAGGTAAATAGGCTAATTTTATAAATTCTGGTAATTTATTTTCCCAATCTTCTATTCGTTCAGCGACAAGACTTTCTCCTTGTCCATACGTTAATATTGTTTTGTGCAAAATATAAGGACGTTTATACTCACGTACAACTTTAGGAATGATTTCGGTTTCAACGAGATATTTCATTTCATATGGAACTCCTGGCAATGAAATATAAACCGTCTCTTCTTTTTTCATCCACATCCCTGGAGCAGTCCCAACTTTATTAAACAACACTTCACATTTTGAAGGAACTAATGCTTGATCGCGGTTCATTTGGGTTATTGGCCTTTTAAAAACACTTTCAATTAATTCTGTAACATGAGCTAAAACTTCTTTATTTTCTATTAAAACGTCGTCAAAATATTCACAGAAAGTTTTTTTTGTGATGTCGTCTTTTGTAGGACCTAAACCGCCCGTTATTATAACCAAATCAACTTTATTTTGAAGTGATGCAAAAGTATTCAATATGTGATGCTTATCATCAGAAATAGAAAGCATTTCTGTAATTTGGACCCCAATTTTATCAAGTGATTTTGCTATAAAACCTGAGTTGGTATCGACTATTTGTCCAATTAAAATTTCATCGCCAATAGTAACAATGGTTGCTTTCAAAATAGAGTTTTAGATATTAGATTGTTAGAATTCTTAGATTAAAAATAAAAAAAAGTTAACCTAGAAAACAGAGAAAAAAAAAAGATTTTTTAAAGAGAGATTAAAAAGAAAATCGGGAATAACCATCATGTGATTATTCCCGAAAAATTTTCTTCTATTTAATATCGAAATCTTTCTTGATTTCTTTAATCGCTTTGTCAATTTGATCCTGAATGCTTTCAAAAGTAGCTTCAATTTCATTTTTCTTTCCTTCAGCTCTTGTCCAAGCTTCAACTTGTAGAATTTCTTCAAAGGCCATAGTCATCCCTAGTAAATCTAGGGTTGGTTTTATTTTATGAGCATAAGCATAGGCTTGCTTATGATCTTTTTCTTTTATTCCAATTTCAATTTGCTTCAAGTCCTGAGGAACTTCAGTAACAAAAAGATCTATAATTTGCAACACAAATTCTTCATCATTGTCAGAAAGTGCGTAAACTTTTGATAGGTTATAATTTATTGCCATTATTTAACTTGTATTCTAAATGATTTTTTATTTTCAATGTATCCTTCTAATATATCATTTGGTTTTACAGCGCTAACGCCTTCTGGTGTCCCTGTAAAAATAATATCTCCTTTTTTTAATGTGAAAAATTGAGAAACATGTGAAATCAACTCATCAATTTTCCACATCATGTGATTTGTATTCCCTTTTTGAACAACCTTCCCATTATTGATTAACTCAAAATTAATATTTTCTAATGAATTAAACTCAATTATCGGATAAAAGTCACCAATTACCGCTGAACCGTCAAAAGCTTTTGATTTTTCCCAAGGAAGACCTTTTTCTTTCAACTTACTTTGCAAATCTCTTGCTGTAAAATCTATTCCTAATCCGATTTCATCATAATAGTTATGAGCAAATTTAGGTTCGATGTACTTTCCTACTTTATTTATTTTAACTAAAACTTCAACTTCATGATGCACATCATTGCTAAACTCTGGAATCACAAAGGGATGTTGTTTCAATAATATTGCTGAATCTGGCTTTAAGAAAACTACAGGTTCATCGGGCCTTTCATTTTGAAGCTCCTCAATATGTTTTACATAATTTCTTCCGATGCAAATTATTTTCATTTCTATACTTAAACTTTACAAAGTAACTTAGTTTTTTAACATCTTTAACTTAATTTATTATTAAGTTTTCTTAATTTGATTCCTGTTAAAACCTTTTTGGTATATAATGGAAAGTCCGCACCTTGAATCCAACCGTAGTATCCTGGCTCTTTTTCAAGAACATCTTCTACTAATTGTCCTTTGTTTTTTCCGAAAGTAAAAATTTCTTTTCCTTCGTTATTTAATGCTATGAATCCTGCAAAATCAACTGATTTTTTTCGAGTAGTGAAATCAGATAACCATTTCATATCGTTATCTAAATCTTCATATCTATCCAATTGCGCCTTTAGAATTTCGTAAGTTGCCATAGTATCAGCTTCAGCTGAATGAGCATTCTCTAGATTTGCTCCACAATAAAATTTCAAAGCAGCACTCAAAGTACGCTCTTCTTTTTTGTGAAAAATCGTTTGAACATCTACAGAAACTCTGTTTTTCATATCAAAATCTACTTCTGCACGAAGTAATTCCTCTGCCAAAAGAGGAATGTCAAATCTATCGGAGTTATATCCCGCCAAATCGGAATCTTTAATCATGTTATGTACTAGAGAGGCCAATTCTTTGAAAGTTGGTTCATTGGCTACTTTTTCATCAGAAATACCATGAACTGCTGTAGATTGAGGTGGAATTGGAATTGTAGGGTTAACCAACCATGTTTTACTTTCTTTGTTTCCGTTGGGATACACTTTGAAAATTGATATTTCAACAATTCTATCTTTAGCAACATCAATCCCTGTAGTTTCAAGATCGAAAAAACAAATGGGTCTGTTTAATTTTAATTCCATCATCAATAATTAGTTGACAAATATAAAATAATGAAGTTACCGTTTATCGATTATTTGATTTTTTTCAATCTTTAAAATAAAAAACCCTTTCACTTTACTGAAAGGGTTGATTTGTAATTATTTGAAAAATTAATACTCTCTATTTACATCAAATGCCTCAAGATATTCGGCTACACGTTTTACAAAACTTCCACCAAGCGCACCATCTACTACTCTATGGTCGTAACTGTGCGACAAGAACATCTTTTGACGAATTCCAATAAAATCACCTTCGGGAGTTTCAATAACAGCAGGCACTTTTCGAATAGCACCCAAAGCTAAAATTCCCACTTGTGGTTGATTGATAATTGGCGTTCCAAACACAGAACCAAATGTTCCAACGTTGGTAACAGTGTACGTTCCTCCTTGTGTATCGTCTGGTTTTAGTTTACCCGCTTTAGCACGGTTTCCTAAATCGTTAACCGCTTTTGCCATTCCAACCAAGTTCAATTGGTCGGCATTTTTAATAACAGGAACAATTAAGTTTCCGTTTGGCAACGCAGCTGCCATTCCTAAATTGATGTTTTTCTTTTTAATGATATAATCGCCATCCACCGAAATGTTCATTCCAGGGAAATCTTTCAATGCTTTGGCAACGGCTTCCATCATAATTGGAGTGAAAGTTAATTTCTCACCTTCGCGTTTTTCAAAAGCACCTTTAACTCTATCTCTCCATTTTACAATGTTGGTAACATCGACCTCAATAAACGATTGCACGTGCGCCGAAGTTTGCACCGAAGCCACCATATAACCTGAAATCAGCTTACGCATTCTGTCCATTTCTACAATCTCATCACCACCATTTACAGAAACCGGAACGGCCTGAGCAACCGGTTGAACACTTGGAGTTGCAGGTTGAGCAACTGGAGTTATCGTTTGTGCAGGTTGACTTTCAACTTTCGACTTTCGACTTTCGACAAACTTCAATATATCTTCTTTAGTAACACGACCGTCTTTTCCTGAACCCGAAATACTTTCTAATTCAGCAACAGAAACACCTTCTTCTTTAGCAATGTTTTTTACTAATGGCGAAAAGAATTTATCAGAACCTGAAAAATCAGCTGGAGCAACAGATTCTTTAGCTACTTCAACAGTTTTAGCAACTTCAGCTACAATTGGAGCAGCAACATCAGCCGTTTTTGGAGCTGCTACGCTTCCGCCTTCTGTTTCTATAATTGCAATAGTTTGACCAACTTGAACCACATCATTCACTTGGAATAATATCTCGATTAATGTTCCCGAAACTTCACTTGGAACTTCGCTATCTACCTTGTCAGTAGCGATTTCAAGAACAGCTTCATCGGCAGCGATAGTTTCACCAACGTTTTTTAACCAGTTGGTAATTGTTGCTTCTGCAACGCTTTCACCCATTTTAGGTAATTTCAATTCAAACTTTGCCATATCTTTAAACTAAAGTTGTGTTTTTTTATAATGATTGCAAAATTAGTATTTTTATCTTCATTTTATAAAGAATATACTAATTTTTTAATGTTATGATTTCTCCTCTATCTATTGAATTATTACTTCCTATTATAAAATTGGATTTGGAAATATAATTCTTAAAAGTTAAATTTTTGCTTTTATTACAATTCATAAAAGCAATGATTTCTTTAAAACTAAATGAATTAGTGTCAAAAATGATTTCAAGAGAAGCATTCAAATCATTTTTAAATTCAGAAAAATCATTTAAAATAGTTTCTTTTTTATTCAAATTCAATTGCAATGAATCCTTTGAAAAAACAATGTATTCATCAATTTCTCTTATAACTTCTTTGGATTGGTTTTTCTTAATTAGCGAAAATACCATCGCACCAATTCTCATAAAGAAATCAAAGACAAACGACTTTTTAAAATGCTTTTTATAGAAAAACTGCATCGCTTCTTGAAAGCGTTTCATGTATTTTTCATCACGAACAGTACTTTCTCCTTTATAATGAATTACCGAAGTTTCATGAAAATAATAATTGTATTTTCCTTTTTGCAATACCATATAACTCAAATCAATATCATCGGAATACATGAAGCATTTTTCGTCAAAACCTCTAACTTCATTATACAATTCGCGTTGCATTACCATAAAAGCTCCAACAAGAATAGCCACTTTTCCGGATTCATTTTCGGTTAAATTCTGGGCATAATATTTTCCAAACGAATTTGAAAATTTATACAATCCGAAAATCTTGGTAAAGGCAACCCAAGGTGTTGGAATGCCTCGTTTGCTTTCGGGAAGAAAATTTCCTGTGCCATCGATTAATTTGCAACCGATTATTCCAGTGTTCGCTGACCAGTTT
>CAIRMK010000284.1 GCA_903879645.1 uncultured Bacteroidota bacterium | reverse complement strand
CTAACTTAATCAAAATCAAATTATTATGAAAACAAATTTTGAAATCAACACTAAGTTATTTACAATAAACGAAATTGTAAGCAAGTTCAATTATGGAAAAACAGTACAAATCCTTGCTAATTTTGAGGAAATTGTTGGCGACTTACAAGAACAAAAAGAAACATTATCCAACATGGCATTTCCACCAGAACAAACCATCAACGACATCGATAAACAATTACGTTACTTGGCTTTGAATATCAATACGTTGAATGATGTTATTAAATATCATGAAATGCACTCTTTCAAGAACCTTATGACTTCAATGGGAATTTCTATAAGTATTCCTAAGAATTAAAAAAAAGGCTGTTTTCAAGGGTTGAGAGACAGCCTTATTTTTTCAATTCATACAATGCTCAAAATCATAATCAATCAATCCTTTTTTTTCATTGTAGGCAATATGCACTATGATTTTTGAATCTTCAACAACCACAAAAAAATTATCAATATTTTTCATATTTTTTTTAAGAAGCCTATTCAAGCTAACTATGTTTATTTTCCTTGCTTTATCCATATAAAATTCAATCATTGTTAGAGTTGGGAAAGAACTCTGGTCATTGATAACGCTGAAAACCTCAAACCTTTTAACCTCATAGAAACGAATCATAAAAAGGTAAATTCTAAACAGGTTTACTTTTTCCATAACTATATCATTTTTCTATTGGTCATAACTTTTTTCACCTTTATAATTGTAGCCGAACTTGCTCCACAAATAGCTGATATATCACGTATATTAACCTCTTTTAATAGCTTTTTTACGATTGTTTGATGTCTCTGTAGTAGTTTTTCATCAGATTGAACAGCTCCAACCTTTCGACCACTATATTTGCCAAGTGCCTGTGCAACCCTAATCCCCTCTAATGCCCTCGATTTTATTTGATTCCGATTCATTTCCGCTATCGAACCCATACAAGATATGACCAGCTGAGCCATTGGATTGACATCACCATTATCCAAAAGTGTATTGAAACCTTCTTTGATGGATTTTAGATTGATTTTGTTTTTAGTAAACATTTCTATAGTATGAAGTATGTCTAGAAGATTTCTTCCTAATCTATCAATTGAATAAACTACAACCGTAAACCGTTCTGATTGACTTGTAATTTCATCATACATTTTAATTGCTTCTGGTCTTTCTTTAAAAGGAATGTTACCTTGAATCCTTTCAACAAATAATCTTGACGCATCAAATCCATCTTGACTTTTGAATGTCTCGATTTGAGTAACTGAATTTTGCAAAACAGTTGACGTTCTTGAATAAAAATAGTAAATCATAATAGTGGTATTTTGTTAGTATTTTGTTAGTATTTTGTTTTAGTTTTAGGATGTCGATTTATTTAAAACTATTGAAACGATTTCATTGAGATTTTTGTTTTCAAATGTGTTTCTATAAAGAACTATGGTCTAATTCTAAGGCGAACAATTTAAAAAATGGAATTTACTTCCCTTCAATCCAATCAATAGTTGAAACCAGCATATCACAATAGATTGCTTCGGCTGTTTTAATTACTTCTCGATTTTGATTGACAAATACAATTGTATAATCATCAACCCATCGCAAGCATACTTTTATCCAACCTTTATGAGTAAGTCCATTTACTTGAAATTCTAATCCGCCTTGATATTCTTTTGATTCTTGAAGTGCAGCAAAATTTTTTGCTCCCCAAGCCCAAAGTGCATAGCGGTCCGTATATCTGATTTGTTCTAGTATTGTTTCTGCAATTGCCATTGTTTGTGATGTAGTATCCATGTTTTCAGTTATTTAATTGTACACCACGAGTGTACAAGGAAAATATGACCCACGCCAGCTTTTCTTGAAATATTTTACTTTTTTTTCACTCT
>CAIRMK010000283.1 GCA_903879645.1 uncultured Bacteroidota bacterium | reverse complement strand
TACCATCAATGATTCGTTGGCATCTTGCAATTTGGCAGAGATTTCTTTTAATTCGTTGGAGGTTTCTGTTAGTTTTTTATTGATGATAATATTCTCTTTTGATTCTTCCAAGATTTTCAATACTTCGGGTAGCGTGATTTTCTCCTCTTTTACCACACTCGCAATTAAGATTCTTGCGGAAGCCGTTCCGATATGTCCTGTCAATAGGTTTTCTGAGAACTTAATCAAACGTGCATCTGCTAATTCTTGATTTTTATCCACATTGTATTTTACGTTGAAGATGTTCATGGCTCTTTTGGTGCGCTCTTCTCCAAGGAATCGAATCAGTACTTTTTCAATATCATTTCTATAGGCTGTTCCTTTCCATATAAACGCATCTTCATGATTTGTGATGTATTTATTAATATCTACAAACATTTCGGCGTAGTTGCGTTCTCTATAGTTTCCTTTGAAGCTAACGGAAACCCCAAAATAAGTAATGGAATTGAACAACAAGCTCCAAAATAAAGCATGTGGAATGGGTTGCAAATAATCCAAACCAAACAATTGAAAGGGTTTCAACAGATGAAATCCCATGAAGCCTTCCGAGATAAAAGTATTATGACTATTACTCAATCCTATTGCATACGGAATCAGCAAGGTGTAAATACAAATTACAAATCCGATAAGGATTCCATACACGGCACCCAATCGGGAACCACGTCTCCAAAACAAAGCGCCGAAAAACGCTGGTGCCAATTGCGATATAATGACGAAAGCCACTAATCCGATAGAAACCAAACTATAATCCAAACCAAAGAATCGGTAGATGAAGTAGGACAAAATAATCAAAGAAAAGATGCTTATTTTTCGGGTATTTAATATCTTTCTAGTGCTGATGGATTGGTCATTTCCTTTTAAATTTCCGATTAAGTTGTAAGGGATTAAAATGTTATTAGTCAACATAGTAGACAATCCAATAGAAGATACTACAATCATGGATATTGCGGCTGAAAATCCACCCAGAAATACAATTACTGTTAAGGTTTTATTATTGAAAAATTGTGGAATTAATAAGGAATAAGAATCAGCATTTACGGTATGTCCTGCAAATAGTATGTTGCCACCCCATGCGATTGGGTATACAAACAAATTGAAGATGAGTAAATATAAGGGAAACAACCAAACGGCAGTGTTGATATGATTCTCCCGATTGTTCTCGATTACTGCAACCTGGAATTGTCGTGGGAGTAAGAAAATAGCAAACATCGATAAGATACAAAGCAAGAACCAATTGATGGCTTGGGGCAGTCCTCCTATCGTGTTTTTCTCTTTGAAGTGTTCTAATAAACTCGCTTTTTGATAGATATCATCAAACCCATCAAAGACAAAATAAGTGACATAAATTCCAATAATCACAAAGAACACTAATTTCAATACACTTTCCATGGCTACCGCGGTGACTATACCTTTACGTTTTTCGGAAGCATCTACATAACGCGTTCCGTAATACGAAGCGAATAAGGCCAATGCTACTGCCACATAGGTAGTAGTGTCATTAAAAATCAAGGAGCTGGTTTGTGTTTTGGTCACAATATGAAACGTTTCTGCAATGGCTTTCAATTGCAGAGCGATGTATGGAAGAATACCCGTAAGACAAATTATCGTGACAATAGCCCCTAAAAAACGACTATTTCCATAACGAAGCGATATAAAATCGGCAATACTGGATACTTTATTCACCCTTGAAATTCGGATGATTTTCTTTAAGATTAGTATCCATGAGGGAGCAATGATGATGGGACCAAGATAGATGGGCAAGAAACTCAAGCCGCTGTCTGCCGCCACACCAATACTTCCATAGTAGGTCCACGCCGTACAATATACCGCTAAGGAAAGTGAATAGATATACGGATTGTTCGTCCATTTATTGTTTCCTTTTTTCTCTGCCCAATGTGCAATGAAAAAAAGAACTGCCAAATAGCCCGACAGAATCACTAAAAGGAATACACTATTCATTGTATCGTTTTACAATTATGAAAGATACTAACACTGAAAACAACCAAAGCGAAAAGACATAAATGTAAATGACCGGAAATCCCAACAGATTTTGAGCCGAATCAAATAACAAGGCTATAGGAAGATTCAATCCTATGAGCAGTATCATCGATACAATTATAAACTTTTGTTGGTGTCTTTTTTTCATTTTTTAAGCCCTGAATTAAACAAATGGCACTAATTACTATCTGAACTTTATTTCACGAATTTACATAAACTTTTCAAACTACAAACCTGAAACTTGAAACTTGAAAGCTGAAACCTTTATAAATACCGAAAGCCCTTATCCTAAAATAAGAGCTTTCGGGTTAACTAAACTTCAAAAACATTAATCTTCATATTCATTGTTGATGGCATACCATCCAAAGATGAGTAAACCAGAGACTACTAAGGGTAATAAAATGAAGAATATAATAATTCCGAAAATCAAATCATCTTGTTTTCCTGAAACTAATTTTCCTCCAAATATTCCAATGCAGTAGTAAGCAACAGCAGCAGCAAGCGCTATCCAAACTATTCCTATATATTTTTTTATTGCGTTCATCATAATTTCTAGGTATTAGTCGTGAAGTGTATTAATTTTTCTATCTATGTATATCATTCCTATTACGAAACATACCGCACCAATGATAATCGGATACCATAATCCATCCAAATAGAATTCTGCATTACCAGCTTTTTTAGAATTGGTTACCAAGAAGGTAGAAATTGCTGGAAGCAGTCCCCCAAAGATACCATTTCCTACGTGATAAGGCAATGACATTGACGTATATCTGATCTTCACTGGGAACATTTCTACTAAGAATGCTGCGATTGGACCGTATACCATTGTTACAAAGATAACTTGAATGAAAATTAAGAAGATTAAGAACCAACGTACGTCATTTGTGATGTTTTTCACTACGGCTACATTTGGTTTTTCACTGATTCCATTAACGTGAGATTTGTTTTTCAACTCACCACCAGTAAACACATTCAAAGCTAAAGCAGGAAGTGTATCCACTTTCATTGCTTTCTCGTCTTTTTTAAGATCGTTTTTAATTTTGATGGTGTTATGGACTACAGCTCCGTCTTTATCTTTAGAGTCATATTTAATCCAAGTCTCGTTTTTACCCGCCTTTTTAGCATCATACGCTAATTCTTTTGCTAAGTATAACGTATCGGTTTTAGTGTAATGGAATTTAGCGCCATTTGAATACAAGGTATCTGATTTTAAATCAACGAACACTCTTGTTTTTTTGATGGTTGGATCAACTTTATCGGCTTCTGTTTTAATCGTCGCTACTTTGTCGCCTATCAGTTTACAACTGTCTTTCACTACAGTAATTCCTTTAGCC
>CAIRMK010000282.1 GCA_903879645.1 uncultured Bacteroidota bacterium | reverse complement strand
GTATGCGTTCGGATTTCATTTTGGTCCAATCGAAATCTACAAAATGTTTACGGATTAGTTTTTTGTTTTCGAGGAATTGGTTGGCTAATTCGAGTGCCATTCCGTCGAGTTTGTGCAAACTATTTTCGATGATGTTCAATCGGTTTTGGAACTGATATAGCAGACGGTTTTTTAACCAAACGGTGTAATCACCGTTGTAGGTTGTAGGTGTGAATGCGGTTTCGTGAATGTCGCTTCCGAGCGCGATGTGCATTTCGGCAGTGCGCATAGCAAGGGTTTGAATGCGAAGAAACAAACTTAAACCCACCCAGTCAATAATTTCTGGCGGGATTTCGTTAATTTTTAATCGCTTGAATAATTCTACTTTTGGAAGTTTGTCTATTTTGATTTTCTTTCTGGAAAGGTTATCGAAAACGCCGTCCATTTGCTCTAACATAAACTTCCAAGCATCACCTTGGTTGGGCACTAATTCTTGCATTAATCCCAAAGTGATATTCCCTTCGGACAAAGCTAGATTGATACTTCCTGTATAGGCTGGTGTGTTTTGATAGTGCATTCTTTCGGTAAGAAAACGGCTGATTTCATAGTCAGGATTAGTACTGACATAAATACGTCGAAAGATTTTTAACACAAATGCATCGTTATAAATAATCGAAGTATTGCTTTGCTCCACTCCCATGAATTGCGAGGATTTGTATTCTTTATCTACCAGATGCGACCCTTTGTGGAATACTAATTTTAGTTCTTTGCTTTCTGTAGATTGAGCGATATTATCAAACAATAATTTTCTAAAATCTTCTTGGTGCAAAGCGTCAACTAAGTAGCCATCGATGTTACCGAATTTTGCAGGAGCTATGATGGTATTGGTATCCAATTCATCATTGGTCATAAAAGCCACCGGCATAAAATAGTGTTGGAAGAAAGCTTCCTTGAAATTCACTTCAAGCAAAACGCCATAATAAGTATTCTTTTTTGAAGTAATTTTAAAATGATCAACGACTTCAATATACTTTAACGTACTTGCTTTTCCACCATACCATCTCTTGTTGATGATGTAGTTTTCTAAGATATCAGATGAAAATATTTTAATAAATTCATCGTCTTTGAAGGCATCTTTCCATTCATTTTTGAAAACAAATGGAGCTGAAAAAGTTTCTTGATTATCGTTTTTCATGGTAAGAGGTTTTATGCTTGTTTGGTTGTTGTTATTCTATTTCTGAATTTTAAATAGATGGAATGGCAAGGTTGGATGCAATTCGACAAAATTCCATTCTTTATCCCAAATGTAACTATTTCCGGTGATTAAATCAATGACATTTACCGAATGTCCTGCATTAATTCCGAGTGACTGCAACGGCAATCTAACCATAGCTTGTTTAGCATAATATGCGTCTAAACTGGCAATCATTAAAGTTTCATTTTCTTTGTTGTCGTCAAATTTATAGAAAGCAATAACTTGATCGTTATCGGTATCACAAAACTCAATATTGTTTGTTTGTTGCAATGATATTTGTTCTTTTCTAATTTGATTGATTTTAGATATTAGCATCGTTATTTTATTCTCTTTATTCCAATCCCAAAGGCGAATTTGGTATTTTTCACTGTCCATATATTCTTCTTTTCCTGGTAATGCATCAGAAACCATGTATTCGAATATAGGGCCGTAAATACCAACAGATGAACTCAATGTTGCTGCTAAGAAATACTTTTGTAAATGAGTACTTTCGTTGGCTCCTTGAAGCGGAAATGGGTTAATATCCGGCGTATTTGGCCAAAAGTTTGGACGGAAAAATTCTTTTTGATTGGTTTGAGTAAGTTCTGTT
>CAIRMK010000281.1 GCA_903879645.1 uncultured Bacteroidota bacterium | reverse complement strand
TGATGAATTAGGAGTGATTAATTATAAAATTACGCCTCTTAATGGAGAAGCCAAAATTATTTACAAACCTTACCTCGATGCGGGAGTTCAAAACGAAGACGCAAATTGGGAAGAAAAATTTTGGGAACCATTAAATGTTCAGCATTCTGCAAACGAAGCTTTTGTTACAGCCCGAACATTTAAGACTCATTTTAAAGTTACAACTTTTATGCAAAATACTATTTTGCTTGAAGGAAACAATTTGAATATCTCTCCATCTAATATTGAGAAAACTTCTGATAAAATTCAATTCATTTACGAAGTTAT
Source organism: uncultured Bacteroidota bacterium (assembly GCA_903879645.1). Classification (GTDB taxonomy): domain Bacteria; phylum Bacteroidota; class Bacteroidia; order Flavobacteriales; family Flavobacteriaceae; genus Flavobacterium. The sequence continues at coordinate 1,337 of CAIRMK010000281.1, read as the reverse complement.
TGCTTCAAAAGGACAAACTTCATCAATACAAAAATTAGGAGGGTACACAGTTTCATTAAACCATGAAAACACTCAAACTGCAGCACAAAGCGTTATCTCAAAAGCATTACAAATTGGATATGATCAACTAGTAAAAGATCAAATTCAAGCTTGGGCTAAAATTTGGGAAATGTCTGATATTACGATTGATGGAGATGTAAAAGCACAACAAGGAATTCGTTTCAATATTTTCCAATTGAATCAAACCTATTTAGGGAAAGATTCTAGATTGAATATTGGGCCTAAGGGATTCACAGGAGAAAAATATGGAGGTTCTACCTATTGGGATACGGAAGCCTACTGCATTCCTTTTTATATGGCTACTAAAGACCAACAAGTGGCAAGAAACTTACTAACTTATCGTTACAATCAATTAGATAAAGCAATTGAAAACGCAGGTAAATTAGGGTTCAAAAACGGAGCTGCCTTATATCCAATGGTTACCATGAATGGTGAAGAATGTCATAACGAATGGGAAATTACTTTTGAAGAAATTCACAGAAATGGTGCCATTGCTTTTGCTATCTTTAATTACTATAGATTTACAGGAGATTACTCTTATATTCCTGAAAAAGGATTGGAAGTATTAATTGGAATTGCTCGTTTTTGGCATCAAAGAGCTACCTACTCTACTTATAGAAATCAATATGTAATTCTTGGAGTTACTGGACCGAATGAATACGAAAACAACGTAAACAATAATTTCTACACAAATTATTTAGCAAAATGGTGTATTGATTATGCTATTGAACAGATTAATAAAGTAGAAAACGAATACACATCAGATTATGCTCGAATCATGAGCAAAGTAAATCTGGAAAATGCTGAAATTGCGCATTGGAAAGCCGTAGCTGATAATATGTATTTTCCTTATTCTGATGAACACGATGTTTATTTACAACAAGATGGTTTCTTGGATAAGGAATTGATAAAAGTACATGACTTAGATAAAAGTCAACGTCCAATTAACCAAAAATGGTCATGGGACAGAATTCTTCGTTCTCCTTATATCAAACAAGCTGACACATTACAAGGATTCTATTTCTTTGAAGATCATTTTTCAAAAGAACAATTAGAAAAACATTTCGATTTTTACGAACCATTTACTGTCCATGAAAGTTCACTTTCTCCTTGCGTTCACTCAATTCAAGCTGCCACGTTAGGTCGAATGGAACAAGCATACACCTTCTATTTAAGAACTTCTCGTTTAGATTTGGATGATTACAACAAAGAAGTGGAAGAAGGTTGTCATATTACTTCAATGGCAGGTACTTGGATGAGTATTGTAGAAGGTTTTG
>CAIRMK010000280.1 GCA_903879645.1 uncultured Bacteroidota bacterium | reverse complement strand
GCTAGTAGATAATGAATTGCTTTCATAATTTTTATTTTTTTATTGACTTATAAATTTAACTTATTATTGAAGATTTTATTGTTTTCATCAAACCTCCCCTATTCTAAAACATCTTTGAGTTGGATTTTGAATTTCATAATCTTTCCTTTTCTTTCGATTTCAAATTCAACTATTTTCCCCTCTTCCGATTTTAGCAACTCATTAATTTGTTGCAATGAAAAGTTGTAGCCATTTTTCCCATCAATCTTTACAATAACATCTTCCTTTTGAAGACCAGCACTATCCCCTGGTGAGTTTTTCCGAATGCTGGTAATAACATAAATAGGTTTTAATTCAAATTTATATTTAAAATTATTTGCCATTTTATCGCCATTCGAATTATAAAAATTATTGTTTATCGTTGGATTTTCTTCATACCCCTCGCTTATCCATTGCAACCCTTTATGCTGAATTTCTATGCCCGACATGTTAATGTTAAAGGGATCGTCAAATTGACTATTCTTTTTAAGATATACCCTATTCGATTTATAATCCAAAACTAGGGTAAACCTTCTAATGATATCGGAACCGATAGACCCACCTCTGCCAATATTTTTATCAACATTAGTGGTACTAAGAGTATCTGGAAAAGACGCCAACGGATTTGAAAACTTAAAATTATTTATTTGTAATGCCTTTATTTTCCCTCTTTTCCCAAATACATCACCACTAAAACCTCTTCCTAGATAATCATCTATATTTGATTTAGGAATGACTATTTTATCATCACTTTGCTTGAAAAACCATAACGCGTCCGAGTTACCTGTATCAAGTAATAATTTAGTCGCAACAGGCTTGTACTCGTCTTCAAAATAAGCCTGACAAGTAATATAAGGCTTATTCTGAATAAGTTCTATAGGCTGCTCTACAAAGTGTTTCTTAATGCCTTTTAATGCTTTAGAAGTAGTATTATAAACCGTAATTTTTTTATTGGCATAATTGATTTTGACCAAATTATTTTCAAAAAAATGATATCCAATGATGCCATTAACTGGGAAACCAACTTGTGCCGAAATATTTATATTTTGATCCAAAACCAAATAAATAGCATGATTCAAATCGGTGTAGGTATTAATTGACACTTTATTATGATTGGACTTAAAACCCTCAAAAGAATTATTACTCCCCAACCCCTTGATTTTAATTTTCTCTACTTGAGAAAAACGCACTTCATCCGTTTCATCAAGACTAAACAAAATGGAATCTTCAACACCGGTGTCTAATAAAAAACTCATTGAAACGCCATTAACCTCCATCGGAATAATGATTAAATTATTGATAAACTGAAAGGGAATGGAGATTTTATTTTTGTTTGTTTCAAAATGAAAACCCTCCTGAGCACAAACAATTTGCGAACAAAACATCAGAAGTACAAGAAATAGGCTACTTTTTATCAAAATTAATTTTTCATAAATTTAATAAAATATTTCACTCGAAATTACACTTTTGATAATTTATCTAATAAAAAAATCGCAAATTTGCACCACTAAACTTTCAATCATGCCTAAAATTTCAAACAAAGGAAAACAAATGCCCGAATCGCCAATTAGAAAATTGGTGCCTTATGCAGATATTGCTAAGAAAAAAGGGAATAAAGTATATCACTTAAATATTGGTCAACCCGACATTAAAACGCCAGAAGTAGCGCTAAATGCAGTTAAAAATGCTGACATAAAGGTACTAGAATACAGTCATTCAGCAGGGTTTGAAAGCTACAGAACTAAATTATCAAACTATTATAAATCACACGGTCTACCTATTGAAGTAGCAGACATAATCATAACGACCGGAGGTTCTGAAGCATTATTGTTTGCTATGGGAAGTACCATGGATGTAGACGATGAAATCATTATTCCAGAACCGTTCTATGCCAATTATAACGGATTTTCAACAGCTTCTGGGGTTAAAGTAGTTCCTGTAATTTCATCTATCGATGATGGCTTTGCCCTACCCCCAATTGCGGCTTTTGAGAAATTAATCACTCCTAAAACGAAAGCAATTCTAATTTGCAATCCCGGAAACCCAACAGGGTATTTATATTCTCAAGAAGAGATTCTTCAATTGGCAGCCATCGTTAAAAAACACGACTTATTTTTGATTGCCGATGAAGTATACCGCGAGTTTATTTATGATGTAAACGACAAACATTATTCGGTAATGAATGTGGCCGGAATTGAAGAAAATGCCATTATGATTGATTCTGTTTCAAAAAGATACAGCATGTGTGGCGCACGTATTGGATGTATTGTTTCTAAAAATAAAGAAGTAATGGCAACAGCTATGAAATTTGCACAAGCGCGTTTGAGCCCGCCTACATTTGCTCAAATTGCCAGTGAAGCTGCGCTTGAAACGCCTCAAAGTTATTTTACAGAAGTGATCGAAGAATATAAAGAACGAAGAGATATTTTAATTGCTGAATTGCAAAAAATTGAAGGTGTAAAAGTAGGTACTCCTAAAGGAGCTTTTTATTGTATCGCTCAATTACCTGTTGACAATGCTGATAATTTTGCCCAATGGCTTTTAGAATCGTATGACTTAAATGGTGAAACAGTGATGGTAGCTCCCGCAGCAGGTTTCTACTCTACTCCTAACGTAGGTTTGAATGAAGTGCGTATCGCTTATGTCTTGAAAAAAGAAGATTTAATACGTTCCGTAGCAATTCTAAAAGAGGCCTTAAGAGTTTATAATTCCAAATAAACTCCTATAAAAAAACATTCCACAAATAGGTAATAAATATACTATTTGCGGAATGTTCCAATTATAATAATCATGAAAAACTTTATTCATGTAAAGCTAATACAGGAATAGGACAGTGATAAGACATTTTCTCTGTAAAACTTGTGGTAAACATCCATTGAAAGAAGGTTCTTTTATAGGTTAACATCGCCAAAACATCAATGTTTTGATGCGCAATAAAATCTTCAATAGTTTGATTCACTTTATCGCTAGGGATAATAAAAAATTGTACGGGCTCCTCTTTAAATAAGGCTTCCCATTCTTCATAAATGGCTTTAGTATTGTCGGATTCTTTAGTTTGAACATACAAACATTTAACCACAGCATGAGCTGATTTAGCAATTTCAATTACTCGACGCAAAGCTTCTTTATCTTTTTCTCTAAATCGAGTGGTAAATCCTATGGTTTCTATTTTCGAATAGGTAGCGCGTTCTGGAACACTTAAAATAGGGATACTCAAGTTAGCAATAGCTTCTCCTGTATTGGTTCCTAAAAACATTTCCTTCCAACCCGTTGCACCCGAAGTACCCATCACCAAATAATCGATGGCATCGTTTTTAATTATTTCTTTAACATTATACATCAAATCGCCATCCATCAAAATATGACTAAATTTAACGTGTTCACAATTATTTTCAATAGCTATTTGACGTAGTTTTGGAATTTCATCTTTAAATCTATCAAAATTAGCCAACTCCAAAGAATCAAAAACTTCTTTATAATTCTGTGGCGCAAATTGATTATCGATGATTGGCAATTCATATGTGTGAAGTAAAATCAACTCACCATGAACCAACTTAGCAAATCCTAATGCATGGGCAAAAGCATTGTTTGCCACATTAGAAAAATCGGTAGGGAATAAAATCTTTTTCATTTGAATAAGAATATTGGTTTTACCTAGTAAAGATAGTGAAAATATCCCTTTATAAAATATGACAACCATCATATTTACACTATTTTATCGGAATGATTATTAAGTGCTTAATCAACAAAATAGTTCCATAATTAGTATTTCCTAAAGAATTTTAAATTGGTATCTTTGCCACTCTAAAAAATAAACCGATTATGATTTATAATGATACAATTGTTGCTTTGGCTACTCCATCTGGTGCTGGTGCTGTGGCTATTATTCGTATGTCTGGAAAGGACTCGATTACCATTGCTTCAAATGTATTTCAATCGGTTTCAGGAAAAGATATCTCCCAACAAAAAACCCACACTATCCATTTAGGAACGATTGTAGAGGATTCAAAAATTTACGATCAGGTACTTATTTCTATATTTAAAAACCCAAATTCCTATACTGGTGAAGACGTAATTGAAATATCATGCCACGGCTCTACCTTTATTCAGCAGCAAATTATTCAGTTATTACTTCGTCAAGGATGTCGAATGGCGCAAGCAGGTGAATTTACACTTCGTGCTTTCTTAAATGGTAAACTTGATTTATCGCAAGCAGAAGCGGTTGCTGATTTAATTTCATCCGATAATGAAGCTTCCCATCAAATTGCTATGCAACAAATGCGTGGTGGATTTAGCAGTGAAATCGCAAAACTTCGTGAAGAATTATTAAACTTCGCCTCATTAATAGAATTAGAATTAGACTTCGCCGAAGAAGATGTCGAATTTGCCGATAGAACGCAATTCCATGAATTACTAAATCGAATCGAATTTGTTTTAAAAAGATTAATCGACTCCTTTGCGGTTGGTAACGTAATCAAAAACGGGATTCCGGTAGCTATTGTTGGCGAACCTAATGTAGGGAAATCTACACTATTGAATGCCTTATTAAATGAAGAACGCGCCATCGTATCTGAAATTGCAGGAACCACAAGAGATACTATAGAAGACGAATTGGTTATTGGAGGCATTGGTTTCCGATTTATTGATACTGCCGGAATTCGTGAAACAAAAGATGTAGTAGAAAGCATAGGTATCAAGAAAACTTTTGAGAAGATAGAACAAGCTCAAGTTGTAATCCTTTTGCTAGACGCAAAAGAATTACAAGTTTCAGGTTTAAAGTTTCAGGTTGAAATTGAGAAAATAAAAAACAATTTCCCTCAAAAACCACTTGTAGTGGTGATCAACAAAGTTGATTTATTATCAAAATACGATGTTGAAACGATACGCCAACAACTTGAAACTTTAAACCTGAAACTTGAAACCATTTCTGCCAAAAACAAAACAGGTATTGAAGATTTAAAAAATCATTTACTCTCTTTTGTCAATACTGGTGCGCTTCGCAATAATGAAACGATTGTGACCAATACAAGACATTATGACTCACTGTTGAAAGCATTAGAAGAAATCCAAAAAGTGAAATTTGGATTGAGTAATAATCTCCCTTCTGACCTTATGGCAATCGATATTCGACAAGCACTGTACTATTTTGGAGAGATTACTGGCGAAGTGACCAACGACGAATTGTTGGGCAATATCTTCGCGAACTTTTGTATCGGGAAATAGTTTTGTAATGCTATTGAAGTCTACTCATTTGCTTATCAACAAAGAGCATGCCCATAATTTTCATTAAAATTAAACTAAAACATATTTCAAAAATGTCGTATTTAATATTATTTTAAATACTTTTGCCAAAATTTTAAACACATAATTATAATGAAAAAAATAGTTTTTT
>CAIRMK010000279.1 GCA_903879645.1 uncultured Bacteroidota bacterium | reverse complement strand
CAGATTCAGCATTTTCAATAATTGGCTCTTCTTTAGAAACCATTCCTTTTGCTTGTAGTGTATTATACCAATTCAATACTTTTTTAATATCTGATGGATAGACTCTATCTTCATCATAATTAGGCACTATTTCTTTAAAATAAGCTAGTAACTTAGCATTGTCTTCTTTATGAGAAATAGCAGGACCTTCGTTTTCTTTAACAGCAATCGCTCTTAATATTTCAACCAAAGGTTTTTCTTCCGTATGCGTATACATTGAAATTTCAGTCAACAAACTTACATTGCTTTTTAATCCAACAGTAATTCTTTTACCATCAATCATAGATTCAGCAACAAAACCCGAACGAGTTTGAACTTTCAATTCGTATAAACCTGGTTTCCCTGAAATGGCTAATATTTTTTCTACATTCATTTTCTAAAAATTATTTTAACGGTGGCAAATATATTATAAAAGTTCAATTACAATGTCAATATTAATAACAAAATTACTGAATTCAATAATCTATTTTAATTCGATTATTTATCTTCCTTTTTTATTACAAAAACGCATTCTATAATCAGGTCTGGCTTTACCATCCATAATGTTTTGTAACTTCTTTTTAATCAAGGTTTTCTTTAGCGAAGCTATTAAATCGGTGAAAAGAATTCCCTCTATATGATCGTATTCGTGTTGGATTACTCGAGCAATTAATCCATCAAAAACTTCTGTTTTCTTATTGAAATTTTCATCATAATATTCCAAAGCAATTCTTTCTTGACGATATACATCTTCACGAACATCTGGAATACTCAAACAACCTTCGTTAAAAGCCCACTCCTCGCCTTCTTCTTTCAACATTTTTGCATTGATAAAAGTTTGTTTGAAGCCTTTTAATTGGTTTTGCTCTTCTTTGGTTAAATCTTCGCTGTCGCTAAAAGGTTCGGTATCGATTACAAACAAACGAATAGTTTCTCCTACTTGTGGTGCGGCCAATCCAACACCATAAGCATTATACATTGTTTCATACATATTGGCGATAAATTCTTTTAGATTGGGATAATCTTTAGAAATATCATCACATACTTTTCGTAAAACTGGATCGCCGTAGCCAACTATGGGTAGTATCATTTTTTTAGTATTCAGTGTTCAATGTTCAGTATTCTATAAATACTTTACGATTCTTTTTCTTTACTCATTTTTTGCAAAAGTAATCAAAAAAATAAATTAGTGTTGTAACTTTAATATTTTGCTAGTCATTTCCTGAACTGATCTACACATTTCAGGGTTATCATTTAAAGATTGTCCATAGGATGGAATCATTTCTTTCATTTTATTTTGCCATGCTGTTTGATGCATCTTGTCTGCAAAACATTTATGCAGTACGTCAATCATAATGGAAACTGCTGTAGAGGCTCCTGGTGAAGCACCCAGCAAACAAGCCAAAGTTCCATCAGCAGTAGTAATGACTTCCGTTCCAAATTCTAAGGTTCCGCCATGTTCTGCATCTTTCTTTATCACTTGAACGCGTTGTCCTGCTTCTAAAAGTTCCCAATCTTCTTGTTTGGCATTAGGAAAATAGTCTTTTAAGGCCCCTATTCTTTGTTCTGGACTTTGCATAACTTGCTCTATTAAATATTTCGTCAAAGGAATGTTGTGCCAACCCGCTGAAAGCATCGGAATTAAATTATCAAACTCCAATGACTTTATCAAATCGAGGTAGGAACCATTTTTTAAAAACTTAGATGAAAATCCTGCAAAGGGTCCAAATAGTAATTCTTTTTTACCATTTATAATTCTAGTATCCAAATGAGGAACTGACATGGGTGGTGCACCGACTGTGGCTTTACCGTATACTTTAGCCTGATGTTGCTCAATTATTGCCTCATTGGTACATTTTAGCCATTGTCCGCTCACGGGAAAACCGCCAAACCCTTCTCCTTCTTTTACATTCGCTTTTTCTAATAGCAAAATAGAACCTCCTCCAGCACCAATAAAAACAAAATCAGTATTGGTTTTTAGTGATTCACCAGTAGTTAAATTTTTAATTTTTAATCGCCATGATTGATCTTCTTTTTGTTTTAGCTTTTTAACTTCGTGGTTGTAATGAATAGAAACACCCTCCTGTTTAGATAAGTAATCCAATAAATTGGTAGTTAAATTTCCAAAATTGACATCCGTTCCTAAAGGCATGAAAGTAGCAGCCACTTTTACATCTTCACTCCTATTGTCCATCACCAAAGGCATCCATGATTTTAATTGATTAAAATCGGTACTAAATTGCATAGCCGCAAAAAGAGGGTTCTTGACTAAAGCTTCATATCTTTTTTGAAGATAGGCTACGTTTTCGTCTCCCCAAACAAAACTCAAATGCGGAATTGAATGGATAAAATTTTCAGGATTAGGAAGTTTATTCACTTCGATTAAATAACTCCAAAACTGACGAGTAAGAGCAAATTGTTCTGCTATTTTAATTGCTTTGTTGGCATCGACTGTTCCATCTTCCTTTAGTGGCGTATAATTCAATTCACAAAAAGCAGAATGTCCGGTACCTGCATTATTCCATGCCGAAGAACTTTCTTGAGCAGGTTTGTCTAGGCGTTCGTAAATTTCTATCGTGATTTCGGGTTGCAATTCTTTAAGAAAAACACCTAAAGTAGCGCTCATTATACCTGTTCCAATTAGGATTACATCGGGTTGATTCATTTAATTTTGTCAATTGTAGTTTACTGATAGTAAAAAAGCAGTAACCGTTTTTAAGTAATTTTAAATCGCAATAAATAATCTTGCAGCATAATAGTAGCGGCAATTTCATCTACTAAAGCTTTATTTTGACGTTGCTTCTTTTTTAAACCACTATCAATCATAGTTTGAAAAGCCATTTTAGAAGTAAAGCGTTCGTCGGAACGTTCTACTTTCATTTCAGGGAAAGTGGATTTGAATTTTTGCACAAATTTCTCAATGATTTCTGTACTTTCTGAAGGTTGACCATTCATTTGTTTCGGCTCACCTATAAGCACCACTGATACATTTTCTTTAGAGAAATAATCTTTTAGAAAAGTAATAGCTGTTTCTGAAGGAATAGTTGTTAATCCGGAAGCAATAATTTGGAAATCGTCAGTAACTGCGATTCCTGTTCGTTTAATTCCGTAATCTACAGCGAGAATTCTTGACATAATTTAAAAGATATTAGTTCTAACAAATACTCCAACATTATTTTTATTCAATAGCGAAGGTCCGTACAAATCCCAATTATAACCTACTCCAAATGACGTTTTGTTATTAGTAATACCTAATCTTGCATAGAAGAAACTTCTATCGTGTTCGTTATTTCTAACATCAAAACTATATAATCCCTGTAGTCGAGTGTATAATTTTATTTTATTATTGATTTTTGGTTCAAATTCAATTGATGCAAAGGTTTCATAAAAATTACTATTAGAAAAATAGAAGCTAGGAATAACGACTATAACCCAATTATTGGTCACTTTCAAATAGCGTAAGCCCAAAAAAGGGCGATTGCCAAATGAATTATTAAATGCTACTCCTCCATTCATAGCAAAATCATTATAGATTTTATAATTAAGTGCTATTGGAATCATAATATCAATGTTTTTAGTACTTGCATCTCCTGTTTTGTATTCAGAATCAATAGAGGCAATAAAAGTATATCCCAATTTACCATCACTAGAAAGAGGTTTACTTACCAATGATTGAAAGGATAAATGGTCATTACCCAATAAAAATTCAACTGGAACTGGTGGACTTGGAATACTCTTATTCCTACCTTCTTGTGCATAAATAACGCAAGTAAAAGTAAAAAACAAGATCAAAAAGTATTTCATCATTAATTGGAATGTATTATTTTTTTTTGCAAAGGTAATAAAGATAATAACAGCATGTCGAAAAGCTTTTAGTTAGAGAAATAGAATTCTACTGAGTTCTTTAATAAATATCACACCTTTTAATTAAAAAAATTATCTTTGCTTCAAATTAAAAAAACATGACTAACCTACAATCTACAATTGAAAAAGCTTGGGAAAACCGAGAATTATTAAAAGAGGAAACTACAATAAATGCTATAAAAGAAGTCATCTATTTGTTGGATAGCGGTAAACTTCGTGTTGCAGCGCCTACTGCTACTGGATGGCAAGTGAACGAATGGGTAAAAAAAGCTGTAGTAATGTATTTTCCAATTCAAAAAATGGAAACACATGAGGTGGGTATCTTTGAATACCACGATAAAATGCTTTTAAAAACAGGGTATGCTGAAAAAGGAATTCGTGTAGTTCCTCCTGCAGTAGCCCGTTATGGTGCTTATATTTCTAAAGGAGTGATTTTGATGCCAAGTTATGTAAACATAGGTGCTTATGTTGACGAAGGAACTATGGTTGATACCTGGGCCACCGTGGGAAGTTGTGCTCAAATTGGTAAAGACGTTCACCTTTCGGGCGGTGTTGGAATTGGAGGCGTTTTAGAGCCCCTACAAGCGGCACCTGTCATTATTGAAGATGGTGCTTTTATTGGTTCTAGATGCATTGTTGTTGAAGGTGTTCGTGTTGAAAAAGAAGCCGTTCTAGGTGCTAATGTCTGTTTAACAGCCTCTACAAAAATAATTGATGTAACCGGTAGTGAACCGATTGAATATAAAGGATATGTTCCTTCGCGTTCGGTAGTAATTCCGGGTAGTTATACTAAAAAGTTTGCCGCTGGAGATTTTCAAGTACCTTGTGCCTTAATCATAGGAAAACGCAAACCCTCAACTGATTTAAAAACATCATTGAATGATGCTTTGAGAGAATATGATGTCGCGGTATAATTAGTTTTTCAATTCTTTATATTACTAATAATTTAAAAATCCCAATTCAATTAAGAAATGGGATTTTTTTATGTCAAAATCTGAAAACTGTGACCGCAACAGAACATTGAACACTAACCGGTTGCTGAGGCTCTCAAAAACCACTCTAAATCACTTCCTTACTTTCCTTTTCAAATACTTTTTTCTTGCGGTTTTTCTTTTAAACTGCTGAGTTTTTTCCATAAGAATAGCTTGCAATTTTTCTTCGGGTTGCTTACTTAATTGAGCATATTTCTTAGCTACTACTTTAACCATCAATTTTGATAACCACATTTTCTTGAAATTATCCATCCGTTTTTTAATCGATAAATTTTCAAACTTCATTCTATTCAAATCAATTAAATAAAACTCATAGTTTCCATCTCCTTTGTTTACGATTAAAGTATTGCCTGGTGAATGATCAAGGAAATTAACTTTAGCTTCATGTAATTTAAACGTGAACTCTGCAAATTGTTCCAAAATGATGTTGCGTTCTGGAAATAGCGAATCGTGAATTAACTCTCTAATGGTGAAATCGTAATCCATTTGTTCACAGAAATAGAAACTATTTCCTAATAACCCAAAAATATTTCGTTCTTCAATAAAAGCAATCGGAAAAGGAGTCGAAATTGAATGTTCTAATAAATAATTGGCATAATCAAAAGAGCGCTTTGCTTTGGTACTTCTAAAAAAGGAATAAATAATTGATTTTAGTATCCCTGGTTTTTGGAAAAACTTAATATTTACCTTTTCATTTCCAAGTAAATTGGATTTTATAATGTTGCGCGAACCTTTTACAATCAAATCACCTTCTCCAAAAAAAGTTTTAACTAATTGAAGAATAGCTTCTTCTTGATTCTGATATTTTGGATGAATGTTTATTCCCACAATAATTTATTTTATTTGGGTTAAAAGTATAAAAAATAGTACTTTGCACCAAGAATTAGTTTTATGAAGAAAATATTAATCATACAAAACAAACGAATTGGCGATGTGCTGATTAGCTCAGTAATAGCTAATAATTACAAAGCTAAATATCCAAACAGTGAAGTTCATTTAATGGCTTACGACTTTACACATGGAGTAATACAAAATAATCCAAACATTGATAAAATTATTTCTATCAATGAAAAGGAGTTAAAAAAGTTTGGCAATTTAATTAAAACGATAGTTCGAGTTCGTCATGAAAAATATGACGTGATATTTGATCCTTATTCTAAATTACAAAGTCGATTGATTTGTAAATTCGGTGGAGCAAAACAAACTGTTGGGCATAAAAGCCGTAAAAAGATTGGAAACTTAGGATATTACACACATCCTGTTGAAATTCTAGAATCGAAAAGTCATATTTGTGGTAAAGCTATTGAAGATAGAATCCATCTATTAAAACAGGTTGATACTTTTGATACTGTAGATTATGAACCTAAAATTTTTCTTACGGAAGAGGAAAAACAATTCAAAGTCCCTAAAAATTACCAAAACAAAAAAATTATAATGCTCGGTATTTTGGGAAGTACTCCTCAAAAATCAATGCCTTATGAATATATTGCACAAATTGTAGATCATATTGCTAGTACATTCGATTGCTATTTGTTGTTCAATTATGCACCTAATCAAAAAAATGAAGCTGATAAAATTTATAATTTATGCCAAAACAAATCAAATATTATATTGGATATTTACGCTCCTAGTATTCGTGATTTTGCAGTAGTAATGAATCAGTGTGCAGTTTTAGTATCTAACGAAGGAGGAACAGTTCATATTGCAAAAGCATTAAATAAGCATACTTTTACGATTTTCTCTCCTTATATTAATAAAGACGATTGGAGTAGTTTTGAAGATGGTAAATTTCACAAATCGGTTCATTTATTAGATTTTTTGCCTAATGCCATTTCGGAATTATCTTATGAGCAAAATAAAGAAATAGAGAAAAATCCGAGGGAATTGTATTTAAAATTAACACCCGAAATGATTATTCCTGAATTAGATTCTTTTTTGAAAGATCATTTAAAATAGCGAATTGTTTCTCAATTCCAAACTCGGTCCAAGTGCATTTTTGAAGTTTAGTTTCTTTACGAATTCTTAGATTTTTTTGAATCATTTCAGGCTTTACATAACCACGAGCATGGTCTAAATGAAGACAAACTGAAGAATATCGAATTTGTTTAGTTTGAATACCTAAATTTATCAATCGCTCACCAAATTCTCTATCTTCCCCTCCATATTGCATCCGTTCATCAAATCCATTCACTGCCAAGAAATCGGATTTCCATCCCGATGCATTATGTCCATTCCAGCTTGCAGTCGTTGGTGTTGTATAATTTAAAATCCAACTTCTTAACCCGTTGGCAATTAATTTATTATTTTTAAATGAATGTTTTATTCCATTTGCTTTTAACCATTCCAAATTAAAACATTTTCCCGAATAAATATCTTCTTTGGTGATTTGCTCTGATAAGTTCTTGGGTAATTTATAATATCCTCCTGATAAAAAATATCCTTCTTCTCTATTTTTAATATGGTGTTCCACGAAATCTTCTCTAGGAATACAATCCCCATCAGTCATCAAAATATAATCTGTTGTAGCTATAAGGATTGATTTATTTAAGATAATTGTCTTTTGGAATCCATTATCTTCGTGCCAAATATGTTTGATTGGGTAAAAAACTTCTTTTTGAATTTCTTCAATTAAATTCTTTGTTCTTTCGTCAGAACCATCGTCGGCTATCAGAACTTCAAAATTTCTATAAGTTTGTGTATTATAGCCATAAAGTACTTTTTTCAACCATACAGGTGAATTATAAGTACTAATTATGATTGAAATATCTTTCTTCATTGCGTTGCAAAGATAAAATATTTTTTCTATGTTTGAACTCTACAAGTAACACTATGCAAACGATTACAGTTATCATTCCTACATATAACGAAGAAAACTACATTCAAGATTGCATACGTTCTGTTTCTTTTGCTGATCAAATCATTATAATTGATTCATTTAGTAATGATAATACCTTAGCATTAACGAAAAATTTTAACTGTGAAATAATTCAAAGAAAGTTTGATAATTTTTCTAACCAAAAAAATGAAGCTATTAAATTAGCTAAATCGGATTGGATTTTATTTATAGATGCTGATGAACGTGTTACTGAAAAATTAAAATATGAAATAAAGGAAACCCTTATTAATCCAAAACATCAGGCTTACAAAATTAAGTTTCCCCATTTCTACATGAATCGTTTTTTATACCATACAGAAAACAAAGTTGTTCGATTAGTAAAAAATGATAACATTCATTTTGAAGGACAAGTTCATGAAAAATTACTACATCAAGGAAGTGTTGGGTTGTTAAAAAATTTTATGATTCACTATACCTATAAAGGATTGTTTAATTACATTAAAAAGAAAGATTCTTATGCTTGGTTTCAAGCAAAAATGGCAAAAGAAAAAAACAAAAGTGCCAATTATTTCTTTTTAGTATTCAAACCTTTTTATAGATTTTTTCATACTTACATTATTCGAAGAGGATTTCTTGATGGAGTCCCAGGTTTGGCGGTTGCTACAATTGATGCTTATGGTGTTTTCTCTAGATATGTGAAAATGATTTTATTAGAGAAAGGATTAAAATAATCTTAGTTTTCCTAATCGTAATTTCCATTTAAAAGTAAACATATTATCTTGTCCTTTAATATCGATTCGTTTGATTTCAAAATTGTTTTGAAAAGGTAATTTATTGACCCTGTTCCCTATCCTAAAAGCCACTTTCATAGTATTTTTTTCTAAAAGATTAAAGAATTCTTTCTTATGATTCCCTTTTTTGGGAAAATTGCCATATGGATAGGCCAATGCTGGATATACTTTTAAATTATTTTCTTTGATAAATTCGAAGCTTTTATCAAAATCGTCTTGAATTTCTTCAGATGTTAAAGTAGTGTACTTCCTATGAAAATAGGAATGATGTCCCAATTCAATAATCTCAGAATCTAATGATTTTAATTGTTCAACAGTCATTATTTTTTCTGAACCATCATTCCATAAATCAGATTTTCCAATATAAGAAAACGGTATAAAAAAAGTAGCTTTTAGACCATATTTTTTTAATAATGGAAGAGCAAAAAGCAATTGGTTTTCTGTAACATCATCAAAAGTTAAGATCACAGATTTATTCGCTATTACTTTTAAATTTTCCAATTCAGAAACAAAATAAGACCTATAATTATTGTCAACTAAATAGTTAAGCTGTGATTCAAATTTTTGCACTGAAATAGTCAAATCAAAACTTAAATTTTCATTTTGACTTATATTATGATACATTAATATGGGTAATTTTGACACAATTAAAATTTAGAAAATAGTTTTGGTGTAAAAATATTATATTTGTCTCATATTTCATCTATTTATATGTCTGAAAATATTACATTTCCTAAAATAACCGCTTTAGCAATTACATTTAATGAAGAAGAAAATGTAAAAAGATATATTGAAAGTTTATCTTTTGCAGATGAAATCATTTTTATTGATTCACAAAGCACTGATAAAACAGTTGAAATTGCTGAACAAATGGGGGTAAAGGTAATTCAAAGAAAATTTGATGATTTTTCTAATCAAAGAAACTTTGCAATCAGTCAAGCTAAAAATGATTGGATTGTTTTTTTTGATTTAGATGAAATTATGACTTCTGAATTAAAAAATGAAATTATTCAAACTGTAAATTCGAAAACAGATAAAGTAGCTTTTTTTGCTAAACGTAATTTTTTCTTTCTTGGTAGAAGAATGAAATTTGGAGGTTGGCAAAATGATAAAGCCATTCGTCTTTTTAATAAAAATTATTGTAAGTACAATGGTAATTTAGTTCACGAAGTTGTTGAAAGTAATGGTAAAACAGGTATTTTGAAAAACAGTTTAAATCATTACAGTTATAAAAACTTTGACAACTATAATGATAAACTAAATCTTTATAGTAAATTACAAGCTGAAAACTTATATAATAAAAAAATAAAACCAAACCCCTATCATCTTTTCTTTAGACCCTTTTATAGATTTGTATGGCAATATCTTTTTCGACTAGGAGTTCTTGACGGAAAAGAAGGATTTATACTAGCTTACGTACACTCCTTTTCTGTGTTTAAACGCTATTTACAACTTTGGATGCTCTATAGAAAAATTGAATAAAATATGTTTGATATAGCTGTTATAATAATCAATTACAATTCCAGTAAGCTTACTAAAGAATGTGTAGATAGTATTTTAGAAAAAACGTCTAAAATGCTTTCTATACAAATTATTGTAGTTGATAATTGTTCTGAAAAAGATGATTATTTAGCACTACAACATTATTGTGACAATCATCAATTTCAAAATCTTCAATTGATTCGCAGCAAAATTAATACTGGATTTGGTGGTGGAAACATGACAGGTTACCATTTTGCACATGCAGAATATATAGCTTTTGTAAATAACGACACGTTATTATTAAATGATTGTCTTTTATTACTCAAATCCTACATTGAAAAAGACAATTCTATAGCTGTTGTTGGTGGACAATCGTTTACAGAAACTGGTAAACGAATGGTGGCTTTTGACCACTTTGCTTCTATTTCAAAGGAATTATTTGGAAGAGATTTTCTCGAAAAAATATACCCTTCAAAATATCCAAAACGTAAAATTGAATACAACAATCCAATAAAAGTGAATTACGTTCAAGGTAGTTTTATGTTCGTTAGGGCTAATGATTTCAATGAAGTTGGTGGATTTGATACCAACATTTTCTTATATTATGAAGAAACCGATTTGTGCAAACGTTTAGAAAAAATTGAGAAATCAAGTTATTTACTACCAGATGCTAAATATATTCATTATCATGGAGCCAGTACGCCACAAAATATTGCAATAAAAACAGAGCTGAAAATTTCTTTGTTATATATCATTCGAAAACATTACGGCTATTTAAGTTATTATTTTTTATTGAATTACTTAAGAATCAATTACATTTTTAGTACGCTTTTCAAACCCAAATATTGTTACTTATTAAAAGTACTTTTGGCAGGCGCTCCACTTTCTAAATCATTGAAAACAAAACAAATAATTAAAGAAGTGTAACAATGAAATTATCTGTAGCACTTTGTACATTCAATGGCAGTTCTTTTATTGAACAGCAAATAAATTCAATTTTAAATCAATCCATCAAAGTTGATGAAATCATTATTTGTGATGATCAATCTACAGATACTACCATTTCAATTCTAAAAAGGCTTCAATTAAACAATCCTTGTATTAGGGTTATTGAAAATGAAGTAAATCTTCGAAGCACTAAAAACTTCGAAAAGGCAATATTACTTACTACGGGAGATTATATTTTTCTAGCGGATCAAGATGATCTTTGGAAATCTAATAAAGTGGAGAAAATACTAACTATTTTTAAACAAAATCCAACCGCAGAAGGCGTTTTTTCAAATGGTGATTTAATTAATGAAAATAATTCTATTTTTACCGATAAAACCATTTGGGATTCAGTATTTTTCTTAGAAAAAGAATT
>CAIRMK010000278.1 GCA_903879645.1 uncultured Bacteroidota bacterium | reverse complement strand
TCTTGGAGCTTTTGATTATATCTCAAAACCACCCGATTTAAACCGTCTTTTAAATACTGTTCGTAATGCTTTAGATAAGAAGCAATTAGTGGTTGAAAATAAAATTCTAAAGAAAAAGGTTAGTAAAAATTATGAAATGATAGGCAATTCAGAGCCTATCAATCATATAAAACAAATGATTGAAAAAGTTGCGAAAACTGATGCAAGAGTTTTAATCACAGGTCCAAACGGAACAGGAAAAGAATTAGTAGCACACCAGTTGCATGAAAAAAGTGATCGCGCCGATTTTCCAATTATCGAAGTCAATTGTGCGGCCATTCCATCTGAATTAATTGAAAGTGAATTATTTGGTCATGTTAAAGGCGCTTTTACCTCTGCGGTTAAAGACCGAGCGGGAAAATTTGAAGCCGCTGACGGTGGGACTATTTTTCTTGACGAAATTGGTGATATGAGTTTGGCAGCTCAGGCGAAAGTATTACGGGCTCTACAAGAAAATTTGATTCAAAGAGTAGGAGCAGATAAGGATATTAAAGTAAATGTTCGTGTTGTTGCTGCTACAAATAAAGATTTGAAAAAAGAAATCGAAGAAGGTCGTTTTCGAGAAGATTTATACCATAGATTAGCGGTAATATTAATTAAAGTTCCAGCATTGAATGACCGTCGAGATGACATACCTTTGCTTATTGAACATTTTTCTTCCAAAATTTCTGAAGAACAAGGAAGTGTAACCAAAATATTTTCTGATGAAGCCGTAAAATTATTGCAAGAATATGATTGGACTGGCAATATTCGCGAATTAAGAAACGTTGTAGAACGACTGATAATTCTGGGAGGAAACGAGATTTCTGAAATGGATGTGAAAATGTTCGCAAGTAAATAATAGGTAATAGCTCGTAGGTAATAGATTTTAGGAAAACTAAGCCTACAGCCTACTACCCACAGCCTAAAACCATAAAAAATGCAATTAAAAAAAATAAATCCGAATCTATTACAAGCACTAATTGAAAATGAATTACTTGAAGCGAATGAGATGCAACAAGATACTTTTTCAACAATTAAAAGTGGTGCAGATGCCGTAATTCAATCTCCAAAAGGGAGTGGAAAAACCACTACTATTGTGTTGAATGTGATTCAACGAATGGAGAAAACCATGGGTGAAAGCACACGAGCTTTAATTATTGTTGGGAATAAAGAAAAAGTACTCGAAATGGAAGAACTTTTTTTAAAGTATGGAACTTATACTGATTTAAGTATTTTAGGCGTACATGATAAAGGAGATATTGATTACGACAAAAATATAATTTCAATGGGATTGGATATACTTATTGGTACGCCATATAGGGTTAATGCTTTATTCTCTTCCGCAGGATTTAATATCAACACCATAAAAATGTTTGTCGTTGATGATGCAGATATTATTTTTAGAAGCAGATTAGATGCTACTATTTTGCGACTTTCTGCAAGCATAGAAAAAACACAAAGGTTATTTTTTACGACAGAAATAACAGAAAGAGTTGAATCATTAGCCGATAAAATAATGATTGAACCTTTATTCTTTGAAATGGAGGAAGAAGATTAATACTTACTAATTCGCAAATCTTAATTTAATATAATGGGCTTAATTAAAATATTTTCAGGAGAAGGAATTCTAGCAGTAACTTTAAAAGAAAGACTAGAAGAATCAAATATCAATGTCGTTATCAGAGATAACAATCAGGCAAATGTATTGCCAAGTATTCAAATCTCAAAAGCTGTTGAATTATTTATTCAAGAAGTTGATTTTGGTAAAGCAAATCCAATTATTGAAGATTTCAGATTGACTATTTAAATTTTGAGGTTCAAATCCTGAATTTTCACGTTTTGAACCTCAAATTCTAATTTCTATTTTTATTAGTATAGACTTTTATACTTTGTTGGGTTGGTTTCATGCATAACAGCATAAACTTTTTCAAAAATATCTTCTATAGACGGTTTAGAAAAATAATCACCATCCGTTCCATAAGCAGGTCGGTGTGGTTTTGACGCTAATGTTTGAGGTGCGCTATCTAAATGTTGGTAGGCATTTTGATTTTCAATAATTTCTTGCAAAATATAGGCACTAGCTCCGCCTGGCACATCTTCATCTATGACTAACAATCGATTTGTTTTAGCAATGCTTTTTACAATATCATGATTGATATCAAATGGTAATAACGATTGAACATCGATAATTTCAGCATTGATTCCAATTGTTTCGAGTTCTTTAGCTGCTTGTTCTATCAATCGTAAAGTTGAACCATAAGAAACTAATGTAATATCACTTCCGGCTTTAATAGTTTCTACCACACCTATAGGAGTTTTGAAGTCTCCTAAGTTAGTTGGCATTTTTTCTTTCAAACGATAGCCATTGAGACATTCAACTACCAAAGCTGGTTCGTCTTTTTCTAATAAAGTATTATAAAATCCAGCGGCTTTAGTCATATTACGCGGTACTAACACATGAATTCCGCGCACCGCATTGATGATCATTCCCATTGGAGAACCAGAATGCCAAACACCCTCTAAACGATGTCCACGAGTCCTAATAATTA
The DNA here is from genome assembly GCA_903879645.1 of uncultured Bacteroidota bacterium. GTDB lineage: Bacteria > Bacteroidota > Bacteroidia > Flavobacteriales > Flavobacteriaceae > Flavobacterium. The sequence continues at coordinate 23,347 of CAIRMK010000278.1, read as the reverse complement.
CAGGAGCTTTTTGTCTACCAGCTGATCTGTATTGTAATGTAGCTAAATCGTCACTCATGATTTGAATAGCATACAATAAATAATCTAAATATTGAATTTCGGCAATTGGACGTAAGCCTCTCATTGCCATCCCAATTCCTTGTCCAAGAATGGTAGCCTCACGAATGCCAACATCGGCAACTCGTAATTCTCCATATTTCTCTTGCATTCCTTCCAAACCTTGATTTACATCACCAATATTTCCAGAATCTTCACCAAAAATTAAGGCTTCTGGATATTTTGTAAAGATGGCATCAAAATTATCTCTCAATACCAAACGAGCATCAACCTCTTCAGCAGAAGCATCATAAGTAGGTGCAACTTCTTTAGTAGTTAATACATTGTGGTTGGATTGAGAAAATAAATGAGAACTAAACTTTGGTTGTATTTTGTTGGTATAATTGGTAATCCAATTGGCTAAGTGTGTTTTGCCATTTTCATTGATTACCATACGTAGCACTTTACGAGCAGTAGTTAAAATATCTTTCCGGATAGGTTCTTTAATTCCTAATAAATCCGATGAAATTTTTTCAATGAAAATTTTATTTTCACTTGACGATGCCATTGAATTTAGTAAGTCACACAATTCTTTTTGTTCCTCTTTCATTGGAGTTACAAAGGCAGTCCAAGCTGCTTTTTTTCCATCTAAAACATCTTTTTTAGCTTGATTGTCAATTTCATCTAATTCTTCAGCTGTCGCTAGATTGTTTTCGATTAGCCACAAACGCATTTGCCCTAAGCAATCAAATTCAGCTTCCCATGCTAAACGTTCAGCATTTTTATAACGCTCATGACTGCCAGAAGTAGAGTGTCCTTGCGGTTGTGTTAGTTCTCTAACATGAATTAAAACTGGAACATGTTCTTCTCTAGCAATGGCAGCTGCTTTTTCGTAGGTAGAAACTAAAGTTGGATAATCCCAACCTTTAGCCGTTAGAATTTCATATCCTTTGTTGTTTTCATCTCGCTGAAATCCTTTTAGAATTTCAGATATATTTTCTTTGGTTGTTTGATGTTTTGCATGAACAGAAATCCCATACTCATCATCCCACACACTCATTACCATTGGTACTTGTAATACTCCGGCCGCATTGATAGTTTCAAAAAATAATCCTTCAGAAGTTGACGCATTTCCAATAGTTCCCCAAGCAATTTCATTTCCGTTTTCAGAGAAATTAGTTTGATTGATTCCGGATACGTTTCTGTATATTTTTGATGCTTGTGCTAAACCTAATAAGCGAGGCATTTGCCCAGCCGTAGGAGAGATATCAGCACTTGAATTCTTTTGTTTGGTTAAGTTGTTCCAATTTCCATTTTCGTCAAGAGAATGCGTTGCAAAGTGACCTCCCATTTGACGTCCTGCACTCATTGGATCAAAATTTATATCAGTATGACCATATAATCCAGCAAAGAATTGTTCGATTGTCATTGCTCCGATAGCCATCATGAAAGTTTGGTCACGATAATATCCTGAACGGAAATCTCCATTATTAAATGCTTTGGCTAAAGCCAATTGCGGAACTTCTTTCCCATCTCCGAAAATACCAAATTTTGCTTTACCAGTAAGAACTTCTCGTCTTCCCAATAAACTACATTCACGGCTAATGGTTGCAATTTTATAATCGTTTAAAACTTCGGTTTTAAAATCTTCAAAAGTAATTTCGACTTTGGTTTGTGTTTCGGTCATATTTGAAATGGAATATCTTAACGAAACAAATTTAATGAAAAAGTAGTAATAATTACAAATCCATGAAAAAAATATAATTTAAGAATTGATAATTTAATCTTAATTAATAAAGTTTTAATTGTAATATGTTTAATAAAAAAAGGACTTAGGTGATAAACATTCAAAATTTGAGTCATATCTGTGATAAATAAAACTCTTTTGAGGTAAACTATATTATTTGACTAGCTTATTTAAAAAGATTTATATTTTTTTAAAATAGTCTTTAAAAGCTTTCAAAAAATACCTTTTTTAAACGTTTAGTAATTTTTATTGGAGATTTATTGCTATTAAAGATATTATATTCCCAAATAGTTACTTGGATTAATTTGCATCAATTCGAATTTAATTTTATCAGATACATTAAGTGTTTGAATAAAATTTTGGATCGCTTCTTTATTGATTACAGCATTTGTTCTTGTTAAATCTTTCAGTGCCTCATAAGGATTTGGATATCCTTCACGACGAAGAATCGTTTGAATGGCTTCAGCAACTACTGCCCAGTTTTTTTCTAAATCTTCAGCAAATTTAATTTCGTTAAGAACTAATTTGTTTAACCCTTTTACTGTTGCTTCAAAAGCAATCAAGGTATGTCCCATGGGTACACCAATATTTCTTAAAACAGTACTGTCAGTTAAATCGCGTTGCAATCTTGAAAGTGGTAATTTAGCAGATAGGTGTTCGAAAATGGCATTGGCAATACCTAAATTTCCTTCACTATTTTCAAAATCTATTGGGTTTACTTTATGTGGCATCGCTGATGAACCAATTTCACCAACTTTTATTTTTTGTTTAAAATAGTCCATAGAAACATACGTCCAAATGTCTCTGTCCAAATCCATAACAATCGTATTAATGCGTTTTAAAGCATCAAAAAATGCAGCAAAATGGTCATAATGTTCAATTTGCGTTGTTGGAAAAGAATGATGTAATCCTAAAGTGCTTTCCACAAATTCAGTTCCAAACTTTTTCCAATCGGTGTTCGGATAAGCAACATGATGTGCATTATAATTTCCTGTGGCACCACCAAATTTAGCCGCAAATGGAATATTGAATAATAAGCGCATTTGCTCTTCCAATCGCTCTACAAAAACTAAAATTTCTTTTCCTAATCGAGTAGGAGAGGCTGGTTGACCATGCGTTCTAGCTAACATGGGAATGTCTTTCCATTCTATTGCTAGTTCTTTTAATTTTGCAATTAATGTAATTAAACTGGGTAAGTAAACTTTTTCAAAAGCTTCTTTAGTAGAAAGGGGTATAGCTGTATTATTTATGTCCTGAGATGTCAATCCAAAATGAATAAACTCTTTGAATTTTTCTAATCCTAAACCATCAAATTTGAACTTAATGAAATACTCCACCGCTTTTACATCATGGTTAGTGGTTTTTTCGGTTTCTTTTATCCAAAGAGCATCTTCGGTAGAGAATTGGGTGTAAATTTTACGCAAACCATCAAAAACAGTTTTATTTACACCAGATAATTGAGGTAAATCGGCTTCACATAAAGCAATAAAATATTCTACTTCTATTAAAACTCTATATTTTATAAGGGCTTCTTCAGAAAAAAATGATGATAATGAAACTGTTTTGTTTCTATATCTTCCATCAATAGGTGAAATAGCGTTTAATTCGGTTAGTTGCATTTTGTGTGTTGTTGTTTTAAAGGTGCAAAAGTAATGAATAGTTGTTCAGTGTACCTTATTTAGTGTTCAGTTTTTACATACTTTTTAATAATTTTTCACTCCAATAGGGAACACCTTCTGTTGCACTCATAGAAATTACTTCTAAAGGATTTGCTATTTCATAAATTGTTGCAGGTTTTGGATCGATATAGAAAACAGGTACATTTTTATTGGTATAATGTAATAAGCCTGCTGCAGGATAAACTTGCATAGAGGTTCCAATAATAACGAAATAATCAGCTTGTTGAGTGATTTTAATAGCTTCGTCAAGCGCTGGAACATCTTCTCCAAACCATACAATATGAGGTCTAAGTTGATTTCCATTTGGGTCAACATCCCCAGTTTTTAAATCTGATGTCCAATCTAAAATATAGTTTTTATCTTTTGTGCTTCTTACTTTAAAAAGTTCTCCATGCAAATGTAATACTTTGGTGCTTCCTGCTTGTTGGTGTAAATTATCTACATTTTGTGTGATGATATGGACATCAAATTGTTGTTCCAATTCGGCAAGTATTTTATGTCCTATATTAGGGTTGGCTTTGTGTAGTTGTTTTCTTCTTTGATTATAAAAATCTAATACAAGTTCTTGATTTTTTAACCAACCTTCTGGTGTTGCGACTTCCAACAAGTTGTGACCTTCCCAAAGCCCGTCATTATCACGAAAAGTTTTAATGCCACTTTCTGCACTAATTCCGGCTCCTGTTAAAATGACTAATTTCTTCATTTTTTTAATTTGGAATAAAGCTACGCAATTTTACTATTTTTGCCAAAAAAAATACTTTTCTCATGGTCGATTTAAATTTCCTTGCTTTTTTAGAAAATATTCTTACTGATAACCGCAAAGAAAGATTTCAGCAAGTATTGGCAAAAAGAACCAATCATTTTACAATAGCTATGGAAGATATTTTTCAATTGCACAATACGAGTGCTGTGATGCGAAGCTGCGAAGTTTTTGGTATTCAACAACTCAATGTTATTGAAGAACGCTATACCAAATCAATCGATAAAGAAATAGCAATGGGAGCTCAAAAATGGGTTGATGTAAATCGATTTGATTCTATTTCGTGTTGTATTACTAATTTAAAAAACAAAGGATATCAAATTATCGCTACAACACCACATGAAAATGATTGTGAGTTAGATGATTTTGACATTACTAAACCCAGTGCTTTATTTTTTGGAACAGAACGTGATGGATTATCTGAAGAGGTTCTTCAAAATGCTGATGGGTTTCTTAAAATACCAATGGCTGGTTTTACTGAAAGTTTGAATATCTCTGTTTCAGCAGCCATAATTATTCAGAATTTGATGAGTAGGTTACATAAATCAGCTATCAATTGGCAATTATCAGAAGGGGAAATGCTTGAAAAGAGAATGCAATGGGCCAAAAACACCATTAAAGATATTAAACGAATAGAAGAACGATATTATTCTGAAATAAAATAGAGCTAGCTTATTTTCTCAAAACTTTATATTGCTCATAACATTGACTTATGGCATCTAAAATTTGTAAGTCATTAGCTGTTTGTATAAAAGCCTCGGAATAATTACAATGTTGTAAAATTTCTGGAATGTCTTTTTTATCAATTCCCAAAAGTATGGCAAGAGTTTCTCGATCAAATTTAGTTTCAAGCAATGCTTTTACAGTATTGTCTTTTTTCATTTCCTTTAACTTTCGTAACTCTTTAGGTCTTTTACCAAAGAAATTATATAGCATATCTGCAGGATTGAAAATAGAATTCATTACCCTTGAAAAAGCTTTTGGAGAATATTCACCTTCTTCATAACCTTGAGGGAGTCCTGAAATGCTGTACCTGTAATTTTCTTTTTCAGGTATTAATTTGGTGTCTACTTCTAAATAACCAGTAAGGCTATATTTTTTTACTACAACTTCTTCTAATGCGATTGCTTTTTCAGTAAGTTCTATCTTAGCATTTCCATTTTTCACCCAATCATTAGTAACTTTTACTCGTAGAGATTGAAAACCAATTATTGTAATATGTAAGGTATCATTTACATCAGCATCTATATCAAAATTTCCACGATTATTAGAAGTTGTACCTATTACTTTATTAATGTTTATAATGTTAGCATCTGCTAAAGGAAAAGTTGTATTTCCATTAATGATTGTTCCATGAATTTTTTTCTGTACTACGCCAGTTTGTGAAAAACCAGTTGTAGAAAATATAAGAAATAAAAAAGCTACAAAATATCTCATGTCTTTGTTTGAAGGTTTAAAAGTATAAAACTATTGAATACATTTTATAGCTTTTACAAATTATTATAAGAAAATTAACAATGTGAGTAAAAAAAAACTCCAATCTTGAAAAATCAAAATTGGAGCTTATTTGTTATTTATAAATTTTAACTTCTTCTAGGTCTTCTAGTTTTAGCATCGTCAAAAGATCGACTTGCTGGTTTGTCAGAACTAGTCTCAGAACGTCTAGGAGCGCTGCTTTCTCTTTGAGCAGAACCAGGTTCTCTTCTTGGAGCCGTTGAACTTCTATCACTTCTGAAACCACCTTCTCTTGCTGGTTTGTCAGACGAGAAACCACCTTCACGTTTTGATGATGAACTTCTATCTCCTCCACTTCTTGGTCCAAAACTTCCACTTCCAGATCTTGGAGCAGAACTTCTATCTCCACCTCTGAATCCGCCAGAGCTTCTTCCGCCACCAAAACCGCCACCGCTTCTACCATTATGGTCGCGTCTTTCACGGCTTCCACCATCGTTTTTAGAAATTTCAACGTTAATTCTTCTTCCGTTAAGATCAAATCCGTTAAGAACTGACATTACTTTTTCAGTATGTTCTCCATCTGTATTAAAGAATGAGAAACCTTCTTTTACATCTACTTTGAAAACATCGTCACGACCTAAGTCTAGTGTTTCTTTTAAGAAATCTTTCAATTGCATCCAATCGAAATCATCTCTAGAACCAATATTTACGAAATATCTAACTGGATCACCCGCTCTAATTTCTCTTGGTTCAGAACTTCTTTCGCTTCTTTCACTACCTTTTTCACCTGATAAATCACGTTTCTTTTTGTAGTAATTGATGAATCTATTAAATTCTACAGAAACCATTTTCTTAATTAATTCTTCTTTAGATAAACCGTCAAGAACTTCATTAATTGCCGGAAGATAGTTGTCTATTTCATGATCAACCTCAGTGTCTTTAATTTTATTAGCTAAGTGCAACAATTGGATTTCACAAATTTCCATTCCTGAAGGAATAGTTTTTTCTTGAAATTTTTGTTGGATGATTCTTTCAATTGATGAAATTTTACGAATCTCACTTTTTGTGATGATTACGATAGAAGTTCCTAATTTACCAGCACGACCAGTACGACCTGAACGGTGATTGTAGGTTTCAATTTCATCAGGTAATTGGTAATTTACTACGTGAGTAATGTTATCTACGTCAATTCCACGAGCAGCAACGTCAGTCGCTACAAGCATTTGGATTTGACGACCTCTAAATGATTTCATTACTCCATCACGTTGTGCTTGAGATAAATCTCCGTGTAAAGCTGCAGCACTATATCCGTCTTCAATTAATTTTTCAGCAACCGCTTGTGTGTCACGTTTTGTTCTGCAAAAAACTACAGAAAAAATATCTGGATTAGCATCAGCTAAACGTTTTAATGCTTCATAACGGTCACGAGCGTTTACACAATAAAATTCGTGTGATACAGTTGCTGAACCTGAATTTTTACTTCCCACAGTAACTTCTGCAGGGTCATGCATAAATTTCTTTGCGATTCTTGCAACTTCAGCAGGCATTGTTGCTGAGAATAACCAAGTATTTTTTTCGTCTGGAGTATCGGATAAAATCGATACGATGTCTTCATAAAACCCCATATTTAACATCTCATCTGCTTCGTCAAGAATACAGAAATTGATGTTTTTGATGTTTACAAGACCACGGTTAATCATGTCTTGCATTCTACCTGGAGTAGCCACAATAATTTGTGCTCCACGTTTAATTTCTCGGGCTTGTTCTGTAATGCTTGCGCCACCATAAACTGCCACTGTATGTAAACCTTTTACATATTTTGAGTATTGTTTAATCTCGTTGGTGATTTGTAAGCATAGCTCACGCGTTGGTGATAAAATTAACGCCTGTGTACTTCTATCTTCAGCATCTAATTTTTGAATTAGCGGAAAACCAAAAGCTGCCGTTTTCCCTGTTCCTGTTTGTGCTAAAGCTACTAAGTCAGTGTTTTTTTCCAATAAGACTGGAATCGCTTTTTCTTGCACTTCTGACGGATTCTCAAATCCTAGATCTTTGATCGCCAGCAGTAACGATTCATTCAGACCTAATTGTTCAAATTTATTCATATTGTATTTTAAAATTTGGTGCAAAGGTAGTTTTTAAATACTAGATAAACTAATTTGTTGTTTTTTGATAATCAATAGTTTAGTAAATTGTTTTTTGTGAAATTATATTTTAATGAATTAAAATTAATTTTTATGTCTTGAAAAGGTACTATTTTAATTCAGGAATTCACTACTTTTTTTATTAAAATTCTCACTGTTAACATTTTGTTTACATTAATATGTACAACATTAAATATTTAGTAATAAATTTGCCCAATATTTTTTAATTAAAAAAAAACACTTTATGAAAAAACTTTTATTTTTATTAATTTCTCTAGCAACGGTTTCTTCTTTTGGGCAAGTTATTTTGTCTGAAAATTTTGGTACACCAGCTGCTACTACTGCTTTTGGATCCTATACAACTTACCAAAGTACTTCTCCAATAACTTTTAGTGGAACAGGAACAGTTAGGTCAACATCTGCTTCTTCTGGATACACAGGTGCATCAGGAGGAGGAAATGCATATTTAGGGACTACAGGTACTGCTCAATATTTACAGATAAGTGGTTTAAATACTTCTAGTTATACTCCAGCCAATATAAACTTTACTTTTGGATATTGGTCATTTACTGTGCCTACTACACAAATGATATTACAATATAGTACTGATGGAACTAATTGGACTAATATTGCTTTCTTAAACAACACTGTTGCAGGTTGGAATTTAGTGACTATTCCTAATGGTACACTTCCAGCTTCAGCAACATTATCTTTAAAGTTTACTCAACCAGGAACAACAGATCAATTTAGAATAGATGATATTAATATATTCAATGTAAATCCAAATTGTACTTTTGCTTTAGGAACACCAACTACTGCTTGTAATACAACTACTTACAATTTAGATACTTATTCTGCTACTATTCCTTATACAGGTGGTGGTAATGGAACTTTTACGATTACTTCAACATCTGGAACCGTAGCAGGGGATAACCCATCTACTGTTGCAAATGGGAATATCATTATTAATGGTATTACAGAAGGTACAAGTATTTCTATTCATACAGTAGGATCTAATTGTGATTGGACTTTACCAATTCCTTCTAGAGATTGTAAACCGATTAATACTTTACCATTTTATGAGCCATTTCCTTATGCAGGTGGTTATGCTTTAGGTACTTCTCAAGAGTGGGAATATATTAGTACAGGAGACGACATCACAGGAATAGTACCTGGTTTGGCATATACAGGTTTGAATACGTCTGGTAATGCAGCTACATTTTCAGGTTCTGGTAATGATGTAATGGTACCATTTACAGATCAAACTTCTGGAACAGTTTATGTTTCTTTCTTAATGCAAGTTACTAGTACAACAGGTATTACAACATTCCCAGCATTAACTTATTATGCGAGTTTTACAAAATCAACTCCTAGTTATCAAGCACGTTTGTTCTTAAATACAACCAGTGCTACGCAATATCAAATTGGTTTAGATGCTAATGCTGCTATTACTACCAATTTAGATACTACTTCTAGAAACGTTGGAGATGTTGTATTGGTAATCATGGGTTATGATTTTTCTACACAAACACTTAAGGCTTGGATTAATCCAAGTAATTTAGCAACCTTTTCAACTACTACTCCAACATTAACATCTACAGCAACTACAGCAATTGCAGATATTGGAGGATTTGTTTTTAGACAAGATCAATCAACTACTACACCTACAATGACTGTTGATGAAGTTAAAATCTTTAACAACCCAGCTTTCTTATTAACTAATGCTCAGTTTAATGAAATTGCGGAATTTAAAGTGTATCCGAATCCTGTTACGGAAGGTAAATTGTTTGTTGAAACGTCAATCAATGGAGATAAAGCAATTACAATTTATGATACTTTAGGAAAACAAGTATTGACTACTACAACTAGCACTACTGAAGTTAATGTAGGAAATTTATTATCAGGAATATATTTTGTTAAAGTTGTTGAAGAAAATAAAACATCTTATGCTAAATTTATTGTAAAATAATTTACAACTAAATTCAGAAAAGTTCTTATTGAATATTAAAACTCCCAAGTATCTTGGGAGTTTTTTTATGTTGTTATTGAGCTAAAAAGTCTACTAATTGTTTTACTGCTTGCCCTCTATGGCTGATACTTGATTTTTCTTGCATTGTTAATTCTGCGAAAGTTTTAGTATAACCATCCGCAACAAAAATAGGATCGTATCCAAAGCCGTTGGTTCCTATTTTTTTGTCGATTATCTTTCCATTAATCTTTCCAGTAAAAAGATATTGCTCATTATTAATATTTAAGCAAATAACAGTTTTAAAATTTGCTTTTCTATTGTCTTTATCTTTTAGATTATCCAACAATTTATTCATATTGTTATCATCATTCTTTGGTTCGCCTGCATATCTCGCGGAATACACTCCAGGTTCTCCATTTAGTATTTCAACTTCTAAACCCGAATCATCTGCAAAGCAATTAAAGCCATATTTTTGAGTTAAGTAATTGGCTTTAAGTATTGCGTTTCCTTCTATAGTATCTGCTGTTTCTGGTATATCTTCTGTGCAACCAATATCTTGTAAACTTACAATTTGTATTGAAGCGGGTACTAATAGTTGTATTTCTTTTATTTTATTAAGGTTATTGGAGGCAAAGACTAGTTTCATGATTAGTAGTTATTTATTCTTTATTTGATGGTAGATTTTTGTTTTATTCTGTAGTTTTAATAAAATTTAAATCTTGAAAATCATAACTAAAATCAGTAAGCGGAGAAATAGCTTTCATTTTAAAATGATTTCCTTTTCCTTCAGCATCTGTGTCGAAGAAAATTAAAGCATCGGCATGAAAACTGCGATTATCCCATTTGATAGCAAAGTTTTGATCTTTATATAAGAATATTGAACCTGTTAATCTTGGGGAACGAACCGAAGTAAAACGTAAAATTCCTTTTCGGTTATTAATTATGATTTCACCAAACCACTTGTCTTTATATATTCCAATATATTTTTGAGAATCTATTTTCTTTCTAGTTATTACATTTTCATCTACTTTGGCCCAAACATCATCAGTTATTTTATCCGCATTGTTTTCTTTTAGTTTCCTTTCGTTATATAATGTCTCAACATGGTCTGGATAATTAAAGCCTAAATAACTATCTTTAATAGTGTTTGATATAGCATTAAAAGCAGCACCCGATTGTTGATTGGTCAAAACAATTATCCCTAATTGAATGTCTGGAAAAAGAATAGTTTGAGTTACAATACCGTCAAGACCTCCCGTATGTGAAACTTGTAGATGACCATTCACATCTGCTAATTGCCATCCTAAACCATATGTTTTAAAATTACAATTATAGGGATTCATATTGGTAATGGGTAAAATGGTTTGTGGGGTCCACATTTCATGATGTACCTCTTCACTAAACAATTGGTTTTGGTTTTTATCACCATACTTACCATTTTTTAATTGAGTAATTACCCATTTGCTTAAATCATTAGTACTTGTATAAATTCCAGCTGCAGCATCAAATATTGGATTGGTGTATCGTTTTATTATTTCTAATTTACCATTGGTAGGGACGTGAGGAGCAATAGTGTTTGTAGTATCTTTTAATCTTCGCCAAGAAGCCGCACTATTATTCATTTGCAAAGGCTTCATTATTTTTGTTTCGATAAAATCGCACCATGATTTTCCAGAAACACGTTCAATAACTTCACCAGCGATTACATATAGTAAATTATCATAATCATATTCAGCTCTAAAACCAGAAACTGGTTTTAAATATTGAATGTTTTTAATGATATCTTTTGGAGTAAAATTGTGTCCGTCGGGCCAAATCATTAAATCTCCTGCACCTAGACCCAATCCGCTTCTATGTGTCAATAAATCTCTAATAGTAAATTCATTAGTAACATAATCATTATACATTTTAAACTCAGGAATGTATTGAATTACTTTATCATCCCAATTGATTTTCTTTTCGTCAACTAACATTCCCAATGCTGCAGTTGTAAAGGCTTTGCTATTGGATGCAATTCCGAAAAGCGTATTGCCATCTACTTTTTGTTGGGTTCTAATATTAGTAACTCCATACCCTTTTGAAAGAATTACTTTTCCATCTTTTACTATGGCAACAGCAACTCCAGGTACGTTAAAGGTTTTCATAGTTCTTTCTACTACGTCATCCAATTTAGATATTTTTATTTGGGCTTTTACACTAAAGTTGATGAGCAGAAGTAAAGCAAATAATAATTTATATTTCATAATTTGTAATTCATAATTAGTTAAATCCTCTTTGTCTTTTAGCTTCAAATAATAAAATTGCTGAAGCTACAGAAACATTCATAGAATCGATTTCACCTTGCATTGGAATAATGATATTTTGTGTAGCATTATCACGCCAAACTTGTGTTAATCCCGTTGCTTCGGTGCCCACCACCAATGCGGTTGGAATAGTGTAATTTTGTGTATGATAAAAGTTAGAGTTCTGTAATGTCGCACCAAATATTGCAATGTTTTTATTTTTTAAAAACTGAATAATCTCTTCGGAAGTACCTATTGCAATTTGATTGGTAAAAAGACATCCTACGCTAGAACGGACGATATTTGGATTGTATAAATCGGTTTTGGGATTGGCAATAATAACAGCATCAATATTAGCAGCATCACATGTACGTAACATCGCACCAATATTACCTGGTTTTTCAATAGATTCCATCACTAAAATCAACGGATTTTCAGATAGTTTTAAATTCAATAATGACAAAGATTTTGTTTTGGCAATAGCTATTATTCCTTCGGTTGTATCGCGATAGGCTAGTTTTTGGTATACTTCTTTATTAATTTCGATAAACTCAATTGAGTCATTTGATAATTGAGTTATTTGATCTTTTGAGATTAAATCAGGAAGAAAAAGGATGGTTTCAAGTTGATAATTTCCTTTAATTGCCAATTCAATTTCTCGTTTCCCTTCAATTAAGAATGTTCCCGATTGTTTTCGGGCCTTAGCTTTTTCTTGTAGTTGAACTAAAGATTTTATATACGGATTTTGTATAGAAGTAATTTGTTTCAATGGAACGAACAGATTTTTGGCGAATTTACAGAGATTTTTAGAATATCCAATTTACTTTGTTAAATACACCCAACCAACCAAAGGTTCTGGATAGTCATTGTCATTCAAATTGAGAATATAGAAGTACGTTCCTTTAGGTTCCATTTGGTTATCAAATCGAAATCCTTTCGTGGCAAATCCATCCCAATCTGGAGATTGATTGTTTCCTGTCCAAACTAATCTTCCCCAACGATTGTATATTTCTAATTCAAAATTCACAAATATATTTCTTAACCCCGCTATAAAAAAGCTGTCGTTCATACCATCTCCATTGGCGGAAATATAATTGTATACTGTTGGAGGGCAGTTTTTTGTCTTTAATATGAAAGAAGTTATAGCATAGCAATAATCATTATCAATTCTAACAATTATTTCTTTAGGTGTTGACGTAGCGACGTAATGACTGGTATAGAGAATTGGATTAGTTTGATTTTGAGCATCTGAATTTGACTCATAGAATTTGACGATATCACTTGCATTTACTTTAACTGTATTTTCATAATCAGAAAAATCAAAAGTAGCTACTGAAAATCCTGTATTGCAAGCTAATAGAGGATTAAGTTGATTAAACAGAGGAATTGTCCATTGTGAGAGAGCATGAGAAAAACTATTGTTGTTTTCAATAAGTTCTGTTACAATTCCATGTCCAGTTCCATCGTCATCTACAACAAAAGTTAAAGTAAAATCTGTTGGAATACTATCAGGCAATGTGATTACAATTTGCCCATTTTCACTTCCGTCAATTGGGATAATAGTTGTAGTTTGTGTTTGAGCAACTAGTTGCCCATTAGCATAAATGGCTATAGGTGTTCCTGCAGGAAGTGGATTAGTACAATTCAAATTAGAAACCTTATAGTTGGCTGTAAGCACTTTAGAATTACAATTTTGTGTTACATTAGTAATTGCAATCGTAGCATCTGGTAATTGACTATTGAGTTTGGTAACCACCACATTAATCAGTACAACATCTTGTCCTGAAGTAAGTTCAATTTGTGCCGATGTATCCCCAATATGAATATTGTTTTGAATAGTATAAAAATCCAAATCCATATTGTATAAAGTATTGCTTCCTGTAAAACTATTAGTGCCATTAAATGCATTATTGGCGGGATTTAAAGGAGGATTACTTAAAATAGTCCCGTTGATTTGTAAGGTTTCATTAACAGCAAGGTTAGCATCTCCTTCCCAAGCGACAAAACCAATTTTTGCCCCTGCATTATCAATAACGTTAAGATTGGTCAAATTGATAATTAAATCATTTGGAATACTTTCTAATCCATCATAAATATTGATTTGGTTGAGAGGTAAGGTAGGATCTTTATAAATAATTACCAATGTCCATCCTGCAAAATTTGTTCTGTTATTACAATAACCAGGTTCATTAATAAGGGTTTGCGAAATATCTAAATCAGAAAGCGTATAATTGCTATTACCAGTACTTAATACCTGATTAGTTACATCTGTAAAGGCACTAAAATAAGGTAAGCCAGAAGTAATGCTAATGTTTGAAAAAGTTCTTTGAGCATTGATGTCTACACCGTTTAATTTTACATTAAAATCTCCCAATCCTGAACCTGCCCAATATAAATAAGCACTTTGAATTACTTGATTTGTAGATAAATTCAAATTTGCGGTAGAAGAAGTTAATAATAAATCTTCACATCCCGGAGTAACATTATTTTCTCCTTGGTTCATGGTGTTACCCACAAAAATGAAATCATAACGACCGTTGAATTGTTGATATAATGATACATTTTGTCCTAATATGGAACAAAAAGAGAAGAGAAACATACTAAAACATAGAAAACGTAGTTTAAAATTCATCTAGTATCATAATTATGACATCGAAAATAGGGAATTATTTTTAATAATGACTACTTTTGAATTTGGAATTACTATTAATAATTGCTTAATTTTCCAAAGTTTTAAAAATAAAAGTGAAACACTACCAAGTTAAATTATACCAACCACAAGATTTTAATCTTTGGAATGCTTTTATAAGTGTTGCCAAAAATGCTACTTTTTTATTTCATAGAAATTTTATGGAATACCATTCCGATAGATTTCAAGAGTATTCCTTATTAGTTTTTGATGAAGAAAATTTAATGGCTGTTGTGCCTGCCAATAGGGTAGGGGCTACCGTTTTTTCACACCAAGGATTGAGTTATGGCTCCATAGTGATAAAAGAAGCCATTCGGATAAAAGAATATGTTGCCATAGTTAAACAAATTATGCAGTTTTTGCAGACGAATGGTGTTGAGAATCTTGAAATAAAGCAATTGCCTAAGATTTACAATCAAACGATAGCCGATGAAATGGATTATGTTGCTTTTTTGATGCAATCTTCTCCTTTTAGAACAGATGTTTATTTAACTATGGACATGCAAATCGACTATCAGCCCAATAGAAATAGAAAAAGAGCATTAAAAATTGCTTCTGAATTGGGAATTGAGATAAAAGAAGAAAAAAACTATGTCGGTTTTTGGAATCAAGTATTAATTCCGAATTTAAAAGAACGTTTTGGTGTGACTCCAGTGCATTCTTGCGAGGAGATAGAAAAGTTGGCGACTTTCTTTCCAGAGAATATTTTTCTTTTTAATGCCTATCAAGATGGTGTTTTAAAAGCAGGAGTAGTTATGTTTCTTACAAAAACTGTGGCGCACTTTCAATACAGTTCTGGAGGAAACGATAGAAATGATACGGCAGCTTTAGATATATTATTTGATTATATAATCCAGAAATATGCTCATAAAAAGTATGTTAGTTTTGGCAGTTCTTCAGAAGATAATGGATTAAAACTTAACGAAGGTTTGGCGTATTGGAAAGAAAGCTTTGGCGCGAAGACTACTGTGCAAAGTTTCCACCGATTCAAGACGGCCAATCATTATTTATTAGATACCGTTCTGTTATGATAAAGTTTCTCGATTTACAGAAGATAAATTTGGCCTATCAAGAGCAATTTCACGACAAAATGAAGTTGGTTTTAGATAGAGGTTGGTTTATTCTTGGCGATGAAGTGAAAACATTTGAGGCAAATTTTGCCAATTATTGTAATGCAAAACATTGTATTGGAGTTGGAAACGGATTGGATGCTTTGGTTTTAATCTTTAAAAGCTACATTCAATTAGGAAAACTCCAGAAGGGAGATGAAGTAATCGTCCCTGCCAATACTTATATCGCCAGTATATTGGCAATTCTACAAGCAGATTTAATTCCGGTATTGGTGGAGCCAAGATTGGACACTTATAATATTAATCCGGATTTGATTGCGGATAAAATTACAGCTAAGACGAAAGCTATTTTGATGGTGCATTTGTATGGACAATTGGCAGCCATGGATGAACTAATAGCTATTGGATACCAACACAATCTATTGATGATTGAAGACGCCGCACAAGCACATGGATTGCCGTTTAAGGGAAGTCATGCCCGAGCATTTAGCTTTTATCCAGGAAAAAACCTAGGTGCTCTTGGCGATGCAGGAGCTATTACCACTAATGATGATGAATTAGCGAAAGTAATTACTTCCCTACGTAATTATGGTTCAGAGAAAAAATATCACAATGAGTTTATCGGGATAAATTCTCGGTTGGATGAACTTCAAGCCGCGTTTTTAAATGTAAAGTTACCCCATTTAGATGCAGATAATGATAAAAGACTAAGTATCGCAAAACGCTATTTATTGGAAATTAAAAACAATAAAATAAACCTACCTTATTGGGATTTGTCTTCCAATCATGTTTTTCATTTGTTTGTGATTCGAACCGAAAATAGAGCAGCATTACAAGAGTATTTATTGCAAAATAATATTGAAACGATGATTCATTATCCTATTCCGCCTCATCAACAAAAAGCACTTGCCCATTGGAATTCACTTTCTTTTCCTATTACAGAAAAGATTCATAATGAAGTGTTGAGTTTGCCTATTAGTCCTGTTATGACAAAAGAAGAAGTGGATTTTATAATTGAAATAATAAACAAATATTAATTGAAATTTCTCAAAGAAATACTATCCAAACCTTTATTCAAAGCGACTTCTTTAAATGGGATTAGTATTCTTATTAAAATTTGTATCGGATTTGTAACATCTAAAGTTATCGCCATTTTTGTTGGACCAAGTGGTATGGCATTAGTGGGTAATTTGAGAAATTTTCTAACGTCTACCGAAGCATTCGCCACTTTAGGATTTGAAAATGGACTAGTTAAATATGTTGCTGAACATAAAAAGGAAGAACAAAAACTTCAACAAACACTTTCCACAATTTTTATCTCAGTGCTTTCTATTTGTGCAGCACTGTGTCTTATTTTGTTCTTTTTTTCAAGTTATTTTAATGCTTCTATCTTTGGTGCTGCCTTCCAGTATGCTTTTGTATTTAAAGCCTTAGCAATTGCACTCCCTTTTTATATCGGGAATATCTTTCTAATAGCAACCATCAATGGGCTGGGCGAGTATGAAAAAGTCATTTACATCAATATTATTGGCAGTTGTATAGGTTTGCTTGTTTCGGTGTTGTTGATTTGGTATTGGCAAACTGAAGGCGCTTTGTTGTCTATAATTCTAACACCATCGTTATTGTTTTTAGTTTCTTTTTTATCAATTTATAAAGAAATTAAGCTGTTAAAAACAGTGCATTTTAAGTTTTATAATCTTTCTTTTCTAAAAAGTTTATCTTCTTATTCCTTAATGGCATTAGTATCGGCGGTTTTTGGACCTATGGTATTGTTGGCCATTCGAAAAAACATCATTGCAAACTTAGGAATAGAACAAGCGGGCTTTTGGGAAGCAATGACTAGAATTTCTTCCTATTCTTTTCTTTTTATTTCTTCGTTGATTGGGATTTATTTTCTGCCCAAATTGGCGATAGCAAAAAACAATCAAGAAACAAAATCGCTTTTTTGGGAATATTACAAAGGGATACTGCCTTTATTTATGGTAGGAATGGTGGGTATATATTTTTTAAGAGAATTTATTATACAAATCCTATTCACCAAGGCGTTTATGCCGGTTTCTAAATTATTCTTTTGGCAATTGATAGGCGATGTTTTTAAAGCTGCTTCCTTTATTTTGGGCTATCAGTTTTATGCCAAGAAACTAACCAAAGCTTTTATCGTTTTCGAACTATTTTCGTTATCCATTTTATACTTTAGTAGTATCTATTGTATGACTCTCTTTAAAATTGAAGGGGTAGTCATGGGATATGCCATCACTTACGCAGTTTATTTTGTGGCTTTGAGTGTTTATTTTAGAAAGTGTTTGGTTTGAGTTTTTTTCTTACCTTTTTTAAGGTTACCAAATCCTTTTTAGCTTAATATTATATATGCGATTTTTTTCTGCTGTAGAAAATACTTTTGCAGTTCCTTTACTAAAATCAACACTTTTTCTATCTAAGGTATCACCAATTGCATGAATGTCATACTTTTCAGTTAAATAAAAAGTATTATGTTTTATGTTGAATAAAATATCCCAAGCTAGACCAGTTGGCAAATCGTTAATCTCATAACAAAAATATCCTAATGGTTTAAATGAGTATTTTTTTTTGAATTCAATACTATTATCTTGGTTCTCTATTTCATATATCTTATTCTTTGTTCCATTAGAATTAAAGATAAGTTGATAATTTAGATTGTTAGCAGATTTTATGACACTATCTATTGAGACAAAGTTTGAATTTGAGTAAGTATTCTGTATATTATCTTTTTTATTTAAAGACGAATCTAAAACATGTCCTAATTTTATTTTTGATTTATTTTCGCAGGAAGTAATTAAAAAAAACATTAGAAATACAATTGCTTTGAATATGCGTTTTCTGAAATTTAAATTTCTAAAAAAAAATAAATTTATCATTTTGTAGTATTTATATTAATAATTATTTTGTCTTTTAAAATTTATTTGAGCATGTTTTAAATCAAATTAGTTACTCAAAAACCAATTTTCGTCACTATAGTCAAAACAAATCTAACAAAATATCCACTACATGATAGGTTCCTTCTTTTTTATTTGTTCTAGGATATAAAAAAAGAGCCCATTATTCACTAATGAAAATCTCATGTTTCTATTATGCTTTTGTTTTTTTTCTTTTAAAAGCATAATAAAATAGAGTCTAAAAGTAATTTCGACCGTTCGAAAAGTAAAATCGAAGACTCTATAAGCAATTTTGACTATTCTAAAAGCAAAATCGAAGGCTCTAAAAGTAATTTAGACCATTCGAAAAGCAAAATAAAATAGTCTAAAAGCAAAATGATAAGGTTTATTTTAGAAATAGACTTTTAATAAAGACTTTGTTTGGAGTTATTTTTGATAATGCGCCAAATATTGCTTCGCAATTTTGATATAATCGTGTTCTTTTTCGATAAATTGTCTGGCAGCAGCTCCTATTTTTTTGATTTCTATTGGATTTTCAATCAGATGGGAAAGTTCGTTTACCAAATAATCAACATCTGGCAAGGCATTAATGGCTACTTTCTCAGTCAAATGATAGTGGTCTACAAATTCTTTCTCGGCACCGGTAAAAACTACTTTTCCTTTTGCCATTGCTTCTAGCGCATTGTAGCCTTGGTCAAAACCATACACTTGATCCAACACAATATGGGATTGGTCGTAAAGCGAAATGTATTCGGTATACGGCAAACTTTCGGCAATAGTAACGGCAACTTTCGTTGGATATTTAGTTTGGATAATTTCGAGGGCTTTTTCAAATAAAACGATTCCTTTTGTATAATATGTTCCTCTATTAATCCCAAGAAAAATAATTACTTTGTTGGTAATTTCTATTTCTGAAAACCTAAATTGGGCAGTATTGATGGGATTAGGCAGCAAACCTAAAAACTGAGGATGCTTTTGTAGGGGCAGCACATAATCAATATCGGAGGCAAAAACTCCTTTTATATTTTGATAGAATAAATCGTGGGTTTTTTTATGATTGGGTGTTAAAAAATCAAAGATAAATTGGTATTCCTTTTTTGAATTTGGATTTTCAAAATAGGGATTCATAATAGAATAGCGCTCTTTTTTCGCTAGTAGGTAATTGGCGATCACATAGTCAACACCACAACATAAAAGGAAGGTTTTTTTGTTGTTTTTAAAAAGTTTCTTTAATAGAAAACGCTCCAAACGAGGAGTAGTTTGTATAGAAGCTTCGTTGATGAATTGCACCACATCAAAGTTTTGCATTTGATTTAAATGAAAATAACATCGAATCCCGAATTCTAATCTTGCGATGTCCCACTTTGTAAGTCTATAAATAATCTGTCGCGGAATATTGCCCAATTTGCTTTCGCTCCATTTGGCTTTGGTCGACAAATCAACAGGGAAATTCTTGAAACCATCGCCATTGGCAACGATAACCACCTCGTGTCCGAGTGCTACCAATCCTTCTTTCAAAGAATTGTGTAACCGACTAAATTCCCCAACTAATAAAATTCTCACTTATTGCTTATATTTGTTGCTAAAATAGTTAAAAAATAGTGAACTCATCTGCTTCAAAATATAAAATTTGTATAGTGTCCGATCATTTGTCGGGTGGGGGAGCTGAGCGTTGTTCGGCAGTATTATCTGTTTTTTTTGAGCAAAATAATATCGCTGTTCATCATGTTTTGGTTCAAGATAAAATAGAGTATACCTATGCTGGGGAAGTCTTGAATTTAGGCATACTAAAGAAAGGTGGCTATAATCTAAAAGACCGTTTCCAACGATTTGTTACGTTGTATCATTTTTTGAGAAATCATCAATTTGATTATATCATTGATACAAGAGTGAAGAATAAACAGTGGCAAGAATGGGTTATTTTTAACTTCATTTATAATGCACCCACAATCATTATTGTGCATAGTTATATGACAGAGATGTATTTCCCGAAATCACAATTTTTGGCAAAACATATTTTTAAAAAATGCAAAGCTATAGTTTCTGTTTCCAAGGCTATTACAGAAAAAATAACTGCATACTATCATTATTCCCAAATAAAAACCATTCATAATCCCATTGATTTAATCTCAATTGAGCAACAATCTAAAGAAACTATTGCTATCGATTTTAAATTTATCTTGGCGGTGGGAAATATGCAGGCAGATGTCAAACAATTTGATAAATTGATAAGACTATATGCCCAATCGGAATTATCCAATCGGAAAATAAAATTGATAATTATCGGTGAAGGCATTTTACTTTTAGGATTGCAAGAGCTTGCTAGCGATTTGCAGTTGCAGGATATGATTATTTTTAAAGGAAGGATCTCCAATCCGTTCCCTTATTATAAACAGGCACTTTACACAGTCTTAACCAGTAGAAATGAAGGTTTTCCAACGGTTTTAATAGAATCGTTGGCTTGTGAAACGCCCGTTGTTTCTTTCGATTGTTTGTCGGGGCCACGAGAAATTATTCAGCACGAAAGCAATGGTTTGTTGGTAGAAAATCAAAACGAAGAAAAATTTGTTTTGGCAATGAATGAAATGGTTTTAAATGAAAAATTGTATTATCATTGTAAGCAAAATGCAAAACAAAGTGTGCAACAATTTTCCCTAGAGTCTATTGGGAAACAATGGTTGCAACTAATGAAATTACAAACGAATGATTAGTAAAGTAAAAGCAATATTTACCCGTTCATTATTACACAACGCCACCCTTTTTATAGTGTTGGCGGTTGTTATTATCCTTCCTTTTGTGTTAATTTCTGTTTTTAACAATCCGGCTTCTGATGATTTTGATTTTAGTTATCGCACTAGAATTTATTCTTT
The DNA here is from genome assembly GCA_903879645.1 of uncultured Bacteroidota bacterium. Taxonomy (GTDB): domain Bacteria; phylum Bacteroidota; class Bacteroidia; order Flavobacteriales; family Flavobacteriaceae; genus Flavobacterium. Next base: position 1,734 of record CAIRMK010000278.1, on the reverse strand, counting down.
TTTTGATGTACAAGTTTGGCGATTTAATAATGAGGGAGGACGTTGCTTTTCAAATGGAATATTGAGTGTAAATCCATTATATTTTAATAATTATTGGATGTTTAAAGTCATTCCAATTTTGGTGATAGCACTTTTTGTTTTGTCTTTATTTTTTTTCTTTTCCAAAGTATTGGAAGGATTATCAAAAAGGAAAAAATGGTCGGTCATAGGTTTGATAGTGTATTTGTATTTATTTCAATTACCCGAAGTTTGTTCGGCGTTCTATTGGACTACAGGAGCTGTGACCTATCAAATGTCCATTTCCTTAGTTTTGTTCTTTTTAGGATTTCTATATAAGTTTGAGACCAAAAGAAAAATACTCGATTTGTTGTTTTCGATTCTATTTTTGATACTTGCTATCGGATGTAATGAAATCGTAATTGTATATCTACTCGTTATAGGCTCCTTTATTCTTGGCTATAGGTATTTTCAATTTCGAAAAATAGACGGACTTTTCGTCTTTTTATTTATTTGTGCTCTTGGTGTTTCTGTTTTTGAATTAACCGCTCCTGGAAATCATGTTAGAAGTATGACTATTCCCGTGCAGCATCAATTACTTCGTTCGATAGTACAAACATTTTTGCATTGTTTTGTATTTATTTTAAAATGGACACCGATTGTTCTTATAGGTTGTTTGTTTTTTATAAATGAAATCAACGACTTTATCGCTCAATTGAAAAATAAGCACTTTTTTATGCCTCCCCTTTGGTCCTTTGGCTTGTTGTTACTTTCTTTTTATGCATGTATGTTTATTGGTTTTTGGAGTATCAATCTTATTTTACCCAATAGAGCATTGAATGTGATTTACTTCTTTTTTCTTTTTATGATGCTATATTGTTTAATTGGCATGGTGAGTTATTGCAAGGAAAAATATGCTATTACTATCACATTGGACACTAGAATTAGAGCACTACTTGGAATGATTTTGGTTGTTTTTGCATTTTCGGACACGCCAGCTTTTAATGCTTATCATGATCTGCTAACCGGAAGAGCCGAACGTTATGATAAGTCCATCAGTGAACGATTTACCTTGCTAAAAAATACGCCCCAAAAGAAAATATGTGTGCCGGCTTTGTTGGATAAACCACCGACACTTTATAATGAAATTATTATGGGATTGACTACCGATAAAAACAATTGGAAAAATTTAGAATTATCCTTGTATTATAATAAGGAAATTATCGTTCAACCTTCTGATAGTACCCTTGTTGAATAGCATTAAATAGAATATTTTGAAGAACAAAAAAGCATTAATTATAGGAGGTGGTCCGGCAGGTCTTACAGCTGCTTATGAACTCTTGAAACATACCGACATTCAGCCCATAGTGGTTGAAATGAGTGAGTATTGGGGAGGAATATCCAGAACCGTTGATTATAAAGGAAATAAAATTGACATTGGTGGGCATCGCTTTTTTTCTAAATCAAAAGTAGTCATGGATTGGTGGGAAACTATTTTACCCATCTATTCAGAAAATGAAAATATCCAGCTGACCTATCAAAATCAATCTACTAAAGTAGTTGTAAACGCCACCAAAGTCTCTAAAGAGGATAAGGATATCATGTTAGTCCGCAAAAGAAAGTCAAGAATCTATTTTAACAATAAGTTTTTTGATTATCCTATCTCATTATCATTGAATACCATAATTCGTGTAAAGTGTTGCCAGATAATTGGGTGTTCGACCACTAGCTAGATCG
>CAIRMK010000277.1 GCA_903879645.1 uncultured Bacteroidota bacterium | reverse complement strand
GTTGGACTATGAAATTGATGATGAAACTATTGATTTATTATCGAAAGAATACATACAATATTTGCCTCAATTTAACCATCTTTTTGAAGGAACAATAGAAGTTTTAGAGTATTTGCAACCTAAATATAGTTTGCATATTATCACTAACGGTTTTCAAGAAGTACAAACTGGAAAGATGAAAAATTCTGGAATAGATAAGTATTTCCAAACGATAACCAATTCTGAAATGGCAGGTGTTAAAAAACCCAATCCAAAGATTTTCGAATTTGCTTTGTCCAATGCTAATGTTGGAAAGCAAAATGCTATCATGATAGGGGATTGCTTAGATGCTGATGTAAATGGAGCATTAGATTTTGGGATAGATGCGATACATTTTAATGAAAGTCAGATTGAAATTCCAAGTCACATCAAACAAATAAATCATTTAATTGAATTAAAAAAAATCTTGTGATGAAAAAATATATTGTATTGTTGTTATTGTTTTCTGCTGTTTGTTTTGCACAAAATATAAATGAGTATAAATATGCTACCGTTCCTGCAAAATTTTCTTTTTTGAAAGAAGAGAATCAGTATAATTTGAATTTATTAACCAAAATGTATTTGCAGAAATATGGTTTTGAAACTTATTATAATAATGAGACAGCACCTGATGATTTTGTAAATTCCAATTGCAATAAAATTTTTGTTGATATTGTAAACAATAGTAATATGTTTACCACTAAATTGAAAGTGGTCATAAAAGATTGTAAAAACAACATTCTCATTTCATCTGAAGAAGGAGCCAGCAGAGAAAAAGAATATAAAGTGGCTTATAACGAAGCGTTGCGCATGGCTTTTGATAATTTTAGTGTTTTAAAAGCACACAAATTTCAACCCTCACAAAAAAGGTTAGAAATAATTGGAGAACCAGTTACCAATCAAATGGTTATCAAAAAATATAATGTAGTCGCAACTAAAAATGGATTTAATTTAATTATAGCAGATAGTGATTATAAAATTTTTCAAATTTTTAAAACATCTTCAATTGATGTTTTTATTGGGAATCGTGATAATGTTTCGGGTGTTCTAATAAAAAAAACTGACAATTGGTTTTTTGAATATTATCAAAATGATAAATTAGTTAGTGAAAAAGTTGAAGTTAAATTTTAGTCGAATATAACTGCCTACTGTTACTGAATACTGCAAACTAGTACCCATACTTATCTTTCCAACGATTTTTTAGAAATTCTCTTGTTCCATTTTCACGAGAATTAGCTCCAGGATCATAGAATTTGGTTTCTTTTATAGCGTCAGGAAGATATTCTTGTTCGCTAAAATTATTGGCATAGTTATGTGAGTATTGATACTCATCACCATAACCCAATTCTTTCATTAATTTGGTTGGAGCATTTCTTAAGTGAATAGGTACAGGTAAATCTCCTGTTTGTTTTACTATAGTTTGTGCTTCGCTAATAGCCATATAGCTTGCGTTACTTTTGGGTGAAGTTGCCAAATAAATGGCACATTGACTCAAGATAATTCTGCTTTCTGGATATCCAATGGTGGCAACGGCTTGAAAAGTATTATTAGCCATAATAAAAGCTGTCGGATTGGCATTTCCTATATCTTCACT
>CAIRMK010000276.1 GCA_903879645.1 uncultured Bacteroidota bacterium | reverse complement strand
CAACAAAGAAGTGGAAGAAGGTTGTCATATTACTTCAATGGCAGGTACTTGGATGAGTATTGTAGAAGGTTTTGGTGGAATGCGTGTTAAAAATGACACGCTACATTTTGAACCAAGAATCCCAAAAGAATGGGACGGTTATTCATTCAAAATCAATTTTAGAAATCAGATTTTAAAAATATCAGTTCGTAAAAATGAAACATCGTTTTCACTTGAGGGTAATAAAGAAATTTCGATTTTCATAAATGGAAAGGAATTGTTGGTAGAGCCAAATAGTTTGGTAACAGTTTAAAAATAATTAATTAAACCATATAAGAAGGCATATAAGAGCATATAAGAAAAACTTAAATGAACTTATATGCCTTCGATGGTTAATAAAAAACCTCATGAAAAAAATCATTTTCTTTTTCTTATTCTCGACTTCAATTTTCGCACAAGTCGACAGAGTTGAGCCTCCTTTTTGGTGGAGCGATATGAATCTTTCAGATGTACAGATTATGTTCTACGGAAAAAATATTGCTCAAAATGAGGTGACTGTTTCTAATGGTATTATTATCAAAGGAATTCAAAAAACCGAAAACCCTAATTATATTTTCGTAACCGTTGATACTAAAAATACATCGGCACAAGATTTTGTTTTCACTTTTAAAAACAAAAACAAGTCGTTCACTCAAAATTACTCTCTGAAAACAAGAAAAGTGAACTCCAGATTTCGAAAAGGATACGATAGTTCTGATATGATTTATCTTATCATGTCAGATCGTTTTGCTAATGGAAATCCAAATAACGATAGTACAAAAGAAACTATTGAAAAAGCTGACCGAAATAACAAAAATGGACGCCATGGTGGAGATATTGAAGGGATTATTCAACATTTGGATTACATCAAAGAACTAGGGGCAACTGCGGTTTGGCCAACACCTCTTTGTGAAGATAATGATGAAAGAGGTTCTTATCATACCTATGGGCAATCAGATGTGTACAAAATAGATTCTCGTTTTGGAACTAATGATGACTACCTTCGATTGAGTGCAGAACTTCACAAACGAGGCATGAAAAACATTATGGATTATGTTACTAATCATTGGGGATACAAACATTGGATGATGAATGATTTGCCAACCTATGATTGGCTGCATCAATTTCCGGGTTATGCACAAACCAATTATAGAATGTCAACACAGTTTGATACAAATGCTTCTGCTATTGATGCTAAATATTGTGTGGAGGGATGGTTTGTAAAATCAATGCCCGACCTCAATCAATCCAATCCATTAGTTCTAAATTATTTGATTCAAAATGCCATTTGGTGGATTGAATATGCCGATTTAGATGGTTTTCGTGTAGACACTTATTCCTATTGTGATAAACAAGGAATTTCTAAATGGACCAAAGCTATCACCGATGAATATCCTCATTTCAACATCGTTGGCGAAGTTTGGATGAACAGTCAAGCACAAATGGCCTATTGGCAAAAAGACAGTAAAATTGGAGCTATTGAAAATTACAACTCCAATTTACCTAGTGTAATGGATTTTACCTTATATGATGCCATAAACGGAGGCGTTTTTAACGAAGAAAAATCCAATTGGGATAAGGGAATGATAAAACTATATAACAATTTTACCAATGATTTTCTTTATCCTAACATCAATAATATATTAGTTTTTGCTGAAAATCACGATACCAGTCGATTTAATGATGTTTACAAAAATGATTTCAACAAATATAAAATGGCAATGACATTAATTGCAACTATTCGCGGAATTCCTCAATTGTATTATGGTTCAGAAATTGGGATGGCAGGTGACAAGGGACAAGGAGATGGTGACATAAGAAGAGATTTTCCAGGTGGTTGGAATGGTGATTCTAATAATGCCTTTACTACATCAGGGCGAACTGAAGAACAACAAAAATTTCACGATTTTACTTCTAAACTATTCAATTGGAGAAAAAATAAAGACGTGATGCATACAGGAAAAATGATGCATTACATCCCTGAAAATAATGTATATGTGTACTTCAGATATAATGATAAAGAAAGTGTGATGGTTGTAATAAACAACAACACTGATAAACATAAAATAAACATTAATCATTTCAAAGAGAGTATCAAAAACTATCAAACGGGAACAGATGTAATTACTGGAAAACAAATCAGTTTAAAAAATGATATAGAAATAGATGGAAAATCTGCTTTGGTATTAGAATTGAAATAAAGAATCTAAGCCATCAGGGTTTTAGTCAAAATAAAAATAGCATAATCACTAGATGGTTCAAAAAGTAAAAGAATGAAAAAAATACTTGTTTTATTATTAATCACGACTTTTTCATTTGCCCAAAACGCAAAGCGAAAATACATTTCTCACACATGGAAAAAAAACACATTAGAAATTAAAACTAATGATGGATCCTATCTTATCAAACCCTATTCTGATAAAATTGTTGAGACTTCGTTCATTCCAAATGGTGAAACGTTCAATCCCATATCAGAAGGAGTTGTATTAAACCCTAAAAATGCAAATTTTAAATTTACGGAAGGTCAAAATGCATTAATGCTATCTTCTGATAATATCGTTGTACTAATTAATAAAAAAACATTTCAAATAAGTTATAGTAATAAAGGTGAAATATTTTTTTCAGAAAAAAATGGCTACATAAAAAAAGATTCTACAGAAGTAATTGATTTCAATATTTCAAAAGAGGAAGTACTCTACGGAGGTGGTGCAAGAGCATTGGGAATGAACCGTCGAGGCAATCGTTTGCAATTGTACAATCGGGCGCATTATGGTTATGAAACTCATGCTGAATTAATGAACTTTTGTATTCCTTTAGTTTTATCCTCCAAAATGTACGCAGTTCATTTTGACAATTCAGCTATTGGTTATTTAGATTTGGATAGCAAAAAAGACAATACTTTAGCTTATGAAACTATTTCAGGAAGAAAAACATATCAAGTAATTGTTGGCGATTCATGGACCGATTTAATTGAAAATTATACTTCCTTAACAGGAAAACAGCCCTTGCCTCCTCGCTGGGCATTAGGGAATTTCTCTTCTCGTTTTGGATACCATTCTCAAGAAGAAGTTGAAAAAACAATTCGGAAATTTGAAGAAAGTCAAATTCCAGTAGATGCCATCATTTTGGATTTGTATTGGTTTGGAAAAACACTCAAAGGAACAATGGGTAATTTAGATTGGGATAAGGATAACTTTCCAAATCCTGATAAAATGATATCCGATTTGAATACCAAAGGTGTTAAAACAGTTTTAATTACAGAACCATTTATTTTAACAACTTCATCCAAATGGCAAGAAACTGTAGATAAAAATGTTTTGGCTAGAACTAAAGATGGAAAACCGGCCACTTGGGATTTCTATTTTGGCAACACTGGACTTGTTGATGTTTTCAAACCTGAAGGAAAAGAATGGTTTTGGAATGTATACAAAAGATTAATCAATCAAGGTGTAGGTGGATTATGGGGTGATTTGGGTGAGCCTGAAGTTTTTCCATCAAAAGCAATAACAGCATGTGGAAAAGCCGATGAAATTCATAATGTATATGGTCACAATTGGGCTAAATTAATTGCAGAAGGTTATAAAAAAGATTTTCCTGCTACTCGCCCATTTATATTAATGCGTTCGGGTTATTCAGGCTCACAACGATTCGGAATGATACCATGGAGTGGTGATGTGTCTAGAAGTTGGGGTGGATTACAAAGTCAAATGGAAATTTCACTTCAAATGGGGATGCAAGGATTAGGCTATATGCATTCTGACTTAGGTGGTTTTGCAGGAGATTATTTTGATAATGAATTGTATTTGCGTTGGATTCAATACGGAGTCTTTAACCCAATTTTCCGCCCACATGCGCAAGAAGACGTTGCTTCTGAAGTAGCTTATAAAGATATTGTCACGAAAGCTAAAGCTAAAAAACAAGTAGAATTACGCTATCAATTAATGCCATATAATTATACTTTATCATTTGACAACAATCAAAAAGGAACACCTTTAATGCGTCCGTTATTTTTTGAAGAATCTAATAATTTAGAATTACAAAAAGTAAGCGAAACCTATCTTTGGGGAAATGATTTCTTAGTAACTCCAATTACAAAAGCAGCTGTAACATCTTCCACCATTTACTTTCCAAAAAGCAACAATTGGTTTGATTTTTATACTGATAAAAAATATACTGCTGGAATTACCTCAACCGTGAATGTTGTTGAAGACCACATTCCTGTTTTTGTTCGAGGTGGCGCTTTTATCCCTATGATTAAAACCATTCAAAACACTACTAAATATTCGTTGGATCGTTTTGATTTGCATTTTTATTTTGATGAAACAGTTTCAAAATCAAGTGGCAAAGTCTATAATGACAACGGACTTACTGCCAACGCTTATGAAAAAGGAGAATATGAAATCTTAAATTTCAATAGCATCAATTCTAATAAAGTGTTGACGCTAAAATTAAATGCTCAAGTTGGAAAAAATTATGAGTCAAACAAAAAAGAAGTTTCAGTAATTGTTCATAATATCCAACCTAAAAGAATTTATGTAAATGGGAAAGAACTTCTTAATACAACTTTTTCTACACCATTAGAAATACCAATATCGTGGCAAAAGGGAACCAATCCAGAAATAAAAATAGAATACTAAATTATGATTAGAAAAATAAACACTTTCGCATTACTATTACTAATAATTTGCTCCAATTCATTTGCACAGAAAAAGGCTCGACATATAACCACACACGGCAAAAATAAAGCTGCAACACCAAAAGTTCCTTTCGTTTGGGAAAATGCCAACGTCTATTTTTTATTGACTGATAGATTCAACAATGGTGATAAAACCAATGACCACACCTTTAACAGAAACAAAGAAACCGGGAAATTAAGAGGTTTTGAAGGAGGTGATATTCGAGGAGTTATTCAAAAATTAGATGAAGGTTATTTTGATAAATTAGGAACTACCGTTATCTGGATGACACCAATTGTAGAACAAATTCACGATGGCGTTGATGAAGGAACAGGATTAACTTATGGTTTTCATGGTTATTGGACGAGAGATTGGAGTTCACTAGACCCTAGTTTTGGAACCAAAAAAGATTTAGCCGAATTGGTTCAAAAAGCTCATGCCAAAGGAATTCGAATTATGCTGGATGCTGTAATAAATCATACTGGTCCTGTTACTTCAGAAGACCCCGTATATCCAAGTGATTGGGTAAGAACTTCTCCAAAATGTACTTATCAATCGTATGACACCTATATCAATTGTACTTTGGTTGACAATCTTCCAGATGTGAAAACTGAAAGCAATGAAAACGTATCTCTTCCTCCTTTCCTAGTTGAAAAATGGATTAAAGAAGGGAGATATAATGAAGAAATAAAAGGATTGACTGATTTTTTTACAAAAACAGGTTATCCAAGAGCTCCTAAATATTACATCATGAAATGGCTTGCTGATTATATCACTAATTATGGAATTGATGGCTACAGAGTGGATACAGCCAAACATGTTAAAGAAGATGTTTGGGCAGATTTTAGAAAGATATGTGATAATGCATTTGCAGAATACAAAAAGAAAAACCCTTCAAAAGTATTAGACAATAATCCTTTCTTTATGGTGGGCGAAGTTTATGGTTATGGCATTAATGGAAAGAAGTTATATGATTTTGGCGATAAGAAAGTAAACTATTTCGAGAATGGATTTACAGGCTTAATCAACTTTAGTTTTCCATCTGATGCTAAAATGGGATATGAAGAATTGTTTTCAAAATATTCTTCCATCTTGAATAATGACCTTAAAAGTAATACAGTAATGAATTACATTTCTTCCCATGATGATAGCAATCCATTTGATAAAAAACGTGAGAAAACATTTGAAAGTGCTACTAAATTATTGTTAGCACCGGGAATTTCTCAAACCTATTATGGTGATGAAAGTGGTCGTTCACTAGATATCGCTGGAACACAAGGTGATGCCACTTTACGTTCTGATATGAATTGGGATGATGTAAAAAGTAATCCTATTACTGCTGAGATAGCATTGCATTGGCAAAAATTAAGTAATTTCAGAAAAAACCATCTTGCTATTGGTGCTGGAATGCATTCAAAAATTTCAAGTACTCCTTATGTTTTTAGTAGAACATATGCTAAAAACAACATTAATGATGCTGTTGTCATTGGATTGGATTTACCTTATGGGAAAAAAGAAATTTCGGTTGGAAGCATTTTCAAAGATGGAACTAAAGTCAAAGACACTTATTCTGGGAAAACTACATCTGTTGTAAATGGGAAAATTACTATTGATTCCTCCTTCTCTATATTATTAATAGAAAAAATGTAATTCATGAAGCAACTATTTTTTTTAATCCTTTATGCTATACAATAGGTACTTTTGCTCAAAATAAAAAAGCATTACCTCCTGTTTCTGATAAAATGATGGAAAATGCAGTTATTTATGAAGTTAATGTCCGTCAATATTCTCCTGAAGGAACATTTAATGCCTTTGCAAAAGACATCCCACAATTAAAAAAACTAGGGGTTAAAATTCTTTGGGTTATGCCCATTCACCCAATTGGTATTGAAAAAAGAAAAGAAGGTTTAGGTAGTTACTATTCTATAAAAGATTATCGAGACATAAACCCAGAGTACGGTAATTTACAAGACTTTAAAAATTTGGTAAACACAGCACACGCTAATGGTATATATGTCATTATTGATTGGGTTGCCAATCACACTGCTTGGGATCATCCTTGGGTAAAAGAACATCCTGATTATTATGCAAAAAATAAAGATGGAAACATAATTTCTCCATATGATTGGACTGATGTTGTAAAACTAAACTATGACAATGCTGAGATGCGAAAAGCAATGGTTTCAGACATGAGTTATTGGATAAAAACTGCCAATATTGATGGTTTTAGATGCGATGCTGCCAAAGAAGTTCCCGTTGATTTTTGGGATACTACTTTTCAACAACTTGAAAAAATTAAACCTCTTTTCAAATTGATGGAAGCCGACCAACCTGAATTAATGGTAAATTCTTTTGATATGGGTTGGGGTTGGGATTCTCACCGCATGATGAATGCTATTGCTCAAGGAAAAAAAACAGTAAAAGACTGGGATGAGAATACTAAAAATCTTGCATCAAAATTTGCTCCAGATGACATATTGATGAATTTTACCTCTAGCCATGATGAAAATTCTTGGAACGGAAGTGAATACCAACGATTGGGTGATGGTGTAGAAGCATTTGCTGTATTAACTTATATGATTAAAGGAATGCCGTTAATTTATGATGGTCAGGAATATGATTTCAAAAACACATTAAAATTTTTTACCAAAGACCAAATTACACATACCAAAGGAAAAATGTTTCCTATTTATGAAAAATTAGGTGTTTTAAAGAATACGAATTCTGCTTTAAATGGAGGTAAAGAACCCGCTTCTTACACAAGGTTAGAAACTTCAAATGAAAATCATGTACTAGCTTTTGAAAGAGCAAAAAGCGATAAAAAAGTTATTTATGTGGCTAATCTATCTCAAGAAACTACACCTGCTATTGTTCCTCTTGAAGGTACCTATACTGATTATATTACTGGTAAAAAATTAACTTTCACAAAAGATGTCAAAATAGATTTAACTCCTTGGGAATATCATATTTTGATAAAATAATAACCAACTTAAAACGTCTTTTCAAAGGCGTTTTTTTTATTTTTGAATATGCTAAAAATAGGACATCGAGGAGCCAAAGGACATGTTGCTGAAAACACTTTAGCTTCCTTTGAAAAAGCATTATCACTAAATGTGGATGCTATAGAATTGGATGTACATTTAAGTTCCGATAATGAAATTATGGTCATTCATGATGCAACTATTGATAGAACTACTACGAAAAATGGTTTTGCAAAAGAGTTTTCATCAATAGCATTAAAAGAATTAAATATTCCAACATTGGAAGACGTTTTTCATTTAATCAATCACAGATGCATTATCAATATTGAAATTAAAGATGCTAACGCTACTAAAAAAGTAATTCAATTAATTGAAAAGTTCATTAATGAACATGATTGGAAGTACAATCAATTTCATATTTCTAGCTTTGATTGGGTGGTTTTAGAGGAAGTCTCTCATTATTGTCAATTCCGACAAAGGAGGAATCTCTATTGGAGTATTAACAGAAGACTCTATTGAAACAGCGCTTGCTTTTGCAAAAAAAATAAATGCCCATTCAATAAACCCTTACTTCAAAATATTAAATCAAGAAAAGGCAAACCTTATTCGTGCTAATGGATTTAAAATTTATACTTGGACGGTAAATTCTGCAGAAGACATTATATTTGTAAAATCATTACAAGTGGATGGTATAATTTCCGATTTCCCTGATAGAATATGAATTCAAAATACGATATTATAATTGTTGGTGGCGGTGCTGCAGGTTTTTTTACTGCAATTACTATCGTTGAAAAAAATCCGAAACTTAAAGTGGCTATCTTAGAACGTGGACAAGAAGTATTGTCTAAAGTTCGTGTTTCAGGTGGAGGACGATGCAATGTGACTCATGCGTGTTTTGTTCCCAATGATTTAGTGAAGTTTTATCCCCGTGGTGAGAAAGAACTTCGTGGTCCTTTCCATCAGTTTTGCTCGGGAGACACCGTTGAATGGTTCGAAAAACATGGCGTTGAACTCAAAATTGAAGACGATGGCAGAACGTTTCCGGTTTCTAATTCCTCGCAAACTATTATCGATTGTTTTCTATCGGCAACTAAAAAACTAGGCATTGACACCTTAACAGGACAAAGCGTGCAATCTATTTTTAAAGCGGAAACGCATTGGAAAGTGGAAACCAATCACGACACTTATTCTTGCCAAAAACTAATCATGACCACAGGCAGTAATCCTAAAATATGGGAATTACTTACAGAAATTGGTCATACTATTGTTCCTCCTGTTCCTTCCTTATTTACATTTAATATCAAAGACAAACGCATCAAAGATTTGATGGGGGTATCAGCTTTGGCATCTGTAAAAGTACTAGACTCTAAACTTTCGGCTTCAGGACCTTTATTAATTACCCACTGGGGAATGAGTGGTCCAGGAATATTACGCCTTTCTGCTTGGGGTGCACGAGAATTAGCGGATAAAAAATATCAATTTACTATTCAAGTGAATTGGTTGAATGATTTAACGTTGGAAGAAACCGAAGAAAAACTAAAAGAACTCAAACTTGAACATTCTAAAAAAGCAATATCAAAGAAATCTCCGTTCGATTTTCCCAATAGACTTTGGGAAAGTTTAGTTCTTGCGTCTGAAATATTGGAAGAAACCAAATGGGCAGACTTGTCTAAAAAACAACTTCAAAATTTAGCACAACAATTAACTCAAGGAGTATTTCAGGTAAATGGTAAAAGCACTTTCAAAGAAGAATTTGTAACGGCTGGCGGTATTGACTTAAAAGAAATTAACTTCAAAACTATGGAGAGCAAACTGCATGAAAACTTATTCTTTGCAGGTGAAATTCTAAATATTGACGCTATAACGGGTGGATTTAATTTTCAAAATGCTTGGACGGGTGGGTTTATTATTGCTGAGGCGATTTAGAAAATTAGGTTTTAATATCTTCTTTCTTTAAAATTTCTGCTTTTTTAGACTCCGATTGACATTTATTAACTGCTTTTTTAATTGTTTCATCCATCAAGTCATACATTGTTGATTCAGTAATTATTTTCTTGTCTGTTGGTAATGCTATTTTTTCATTCGAAGTATCTGTGCAAATTTTTTCGGCCCTATATATTGCAAAATCTCCATCAACTTCTAAAATCATTCCCGGCAAGTGCCCGTAGGCTTTAGGTCCATACGAATATTTTATTTCTGGACAATACCATGCGACTATAGGATGCAAAGCATTGACATCATTATCTCCATAATCTACCTTTAAAGTGCTTGTAGCTTTAAAACATTCATGTCCACAAATCATCTTCTTTTCATCGGTTAATTTCCAATCGGTTATCCACTTCTTTCTGATAATGAAATTCTCTTCATCACCAAATTTATCAATCTCTACATACAAATCATCAGAATTATTCTTTCTATGATAAATTCCTTGAATGTCAGTCATAAATAAAGAAGCTCCTAAATCATCATTTACAATTGGTGGAAATATACTAGCATAAAACTTCATTTCATTTTCATTGTAAACTAAAAAAAGTGTAACCAATTTAAGGTTGGTTTCTAAGTCAGAAGCAGATAACATCATTCCACGAAATGCTTCACTTGTAGTATTAGGTAAAACTTGGTATTCAATAACAGTGTTCTGACCATAAGTAAAACTGACAAATGACAATAATAGAAACAGTGTTTTCATAATAAAGAATTTAGAACACAATAGTAAACGTTTGATTGATGGGTTTATTATTGCTGAGGCTGTTTAATATATAATTTGATTATCTTTGAGATACATTAATTTCATCGTTATGAAAAAATCATACTTATTAATTATCTTATTTTCTTATTTTTTGGGTGCTGCACAATGTGCTGCTCCTACAACTTTGTCATTAAGTAATGTTACAGATACAAGTGCTCAACTTAACTGGATTGATTCTAATACTATACAATGGGAAGTTTATTTAACACCATTAGGAAACGCTCTACCATCTAATGCAACTGGAACGATTATTACTTCAATCTCATCATATATTGCTACAGGATTAAACCCTAGTACCTGTTATGATTATTATGTTAAATCTATTTGCTCTACTACAGATTCAAGCACATGGGCTGGGCCAATGTCTTTTTGTACAAGTAATTGTTATGACACTGCTATATGCCCAGATAGAATAGAATTAATAGCTTTTTTAGATTCTAATAATAATGGAATAAAAGACACTAATGAAATCTATTTTAATAATGGGAACTTTTCTTTTGACATAAATAATTCTGGGACTAATTCTTATGGTTATTCTAATAGTGGGTTGTTTAATATATATGCTACTAATCCAACGGATACTTATACTATTTCGTTTTCTTTAAATCCTGGTTATAGTAATTATTTGAATTCATCAACCTCATACAGTAATGTAACAATTCCTACTGGAAGTGGCGTTAACATATACTATTTTCCTATTACAATTCTTCAACCATATAATGATTTAGGTGTAGCTATTACACCTTTTTTAAATGGATGTCCTCAACCTGGATTTACATATACAGATCTTATAACTTATAAAAACAATGGTATTCAAACAATACCTTCGGGAATAATTACTTTTACTAATAATCCTTATGTTTCAATAATAAATATATCGCAAAGTGGAACTACTCCAACTTCTACAGGGTTTACTTATAATTTTAATAATTTAATACCCAATGAGGGGAGGTCTTTCTATGTTACTATGCAAGTACCAACTATTCCAACCGTTAATATAGGAGATGTCCTGACAAATTCAGTATCTGTAGACCCTACGATTGGAGACGCATTTCCTTTAGACAATAATGCTTCCTTATCTCAAACAGTTGGAGGATCATTTGACCCCAATGAACTAACAGAAGCTCATGGTGGTAAAATAGTTTTAAACTCATTTACTTCAAATGACTATTTTATCTACACTATTCAGTTTGAGAATACAGGTACAATAAATGCTTCATTCATTAGAGTTGAAGATTTATTAGATGCTTCTTTAGACCCAAGTTCAATTATCATTTTGAATTCAAGTCACAATTACAATATGAGGAGAATTGGAAATAAATTAATTTGTAATTTTAGTTCTATTAATTTATCACCTAATGGTGTAGATCCTACATCAAGTCATGGTTATATTCAATTTAAAATAAAACCTACTACTGGTTATGCTACTGGAACAATCATCCCAAACAAAGCAAACATTTATTTTGATTACAATCCGGCTATAGTAACCAATACATTCAATACCGAATTTGTGGATGCATTAAGCACCAACACTTTTGCCTCTAATGGATTTGTCCTCTACCCTAATCCTGCTGAAAAAACACTTCAATTACAAACCAAAACAGATACTACTATTGACAAAATTATCATCACTGACTTATCAGGAAAAATAATATTGGAACAAACACAAAATACTAATCAAATTAATATAGAACAACTTTCGAAGGGTATGTATTTTATAGAAGCATTCTCAGGTGATGAAAAGTTTACTAGTAAGTTTGTGAAGGAGTAATTTGTATTTGTTATTTTTTGTCATTCATCTAATTATCAACGTATATTTGGGTAATTAATTATTTTACTATGAAAAAATTATTACTTGTATTTATTTATTTCCCTATAGTAAATTTAACAAGTTTTGCGCAAGCTCCAGCTATACAGTGGCAAAAAGCATTGGGTGGAACAGGTTTTGAAAACACTAGTAGTATTCAACAAACTACTGATGGAGGCTATGTTGCATCGGGATATTCTCAATCTACTAATGGTGATGTCACAGAAAATAAAGGAGGTACTGATTTATGGGTAGTAAAGGTTTCTAATGTAGGTAACATTCAATGGCAAAAATCATTTGGCGGAAGTGGGGCTGATTATTCAAATCAAATTCAACAAACTCAAGATGGTGGCTATATTATGACAGGCTCTACTAATTCTACAGATGGAGATGTTAGCGGTAATCATGGGAGTTATGATGTCTGGGTAGTAAAACTTTCTAGTTCTGGCGACTTGCAATGGCAAAAATCATTAGGGGGCAGTGGTACAGATTATGGATATAGCATTCAACAAACTACAAGTGGTGACTATTTTATTACTGGTTCGACCAATTCTAATAATGGAGATGTTATTGGTAATCATGGAAGTCAAGATGTTTGGATAGTAAAACTTTCTATTACTGGAGATTTACATTGGCAAAAAACACTAGGAGGTACAAACGGAGATCAAGCATACACTATTAAACCAACATCTGATGGTGGGTGTGTTTTGGCAGGGTACAGTACTTCTAATGATGGCGATGTTACTGTTAATCATGGTAATAAAGATGTTTGGATAGTAAAACTAAATGATATGGGGAGTATTCAATGGCAAAAATCATTTGGAGGCACTGATGAAGATGGGGCTAATAGTATTCAACAAACAGCTGATAATGGTTATATTGTTGCTGGATATACTAAATCTAGTAATGGAGATATTATTTCCAATCATGGTAATTTTGATTTTTGGATATTAAAACTATCGAATTCAGGAGGATTAGAATGGCAAAAAACTTATGGAGGTCTCGGAGATGATTTAGCTAATTGCATTCAACAAACGACTGATGGTGGCTATATTGTAACTGGATATTCTAGTTCTACCGAAGGAGATATTTCAGCGAATTATGGAAATAATGATTTTTGGGTTATAAAATTATCTAATACAGGATATTTAGAATGGCAAAAAACGCTTGGAGGATCTAATAACGATATGGCGAATAGCATTCAACAAACTTCAGATGGAGGTTATGTAGTGTCGGGTTATACTTTTTCTAATGATGATGATGTTGCTACAAATCATGGAGACAACGATGGTTGGATAGTAAAATTAGCTCCAGACCCTTTAGCAAGATCTATATTTACATCTAATAGTTTTACCCTCTACCCCAACCCAGCACAAAAAACACTTCAATTACAAACCAACACTACCATTGACAAAATCATAATCACAGACTTATCAGGAAAAATAATATTGGAACAAAGACAAAACACCAATCAAGTTAATATAGAACAACTTTCGGTGGGCATGTATTTTATTGAGGCGTTTTCAGGTGATGAAAAGTTTACTAGTAAGTTTATGAAGAAGTAAATATTTTTATTAATTTTTAATCAACTTTATAATAATCAATGTTATTTCTATTTGGTTTATTATTCAAATATTAAAAAGTTTATTCTAAAACAAATTCTTTAGACTAAAATAAATATTATTCACACAATTTCACTAAATCTTGATTAAATTGTAGGATTAATCCATTATTTATGTTAATATTAGCGATATATTATGATACTTTTAAAATATATTTATACATTAGCAAATCCAAAATTTCATTTTTCTAAAATAAATTATACGAAAGCGATATAGTTATAACTTATTCGTTTTCAATACTATATTCTATATTTTAATTTAAAGTGACACAAAGGGAAATTGAATATTGTAACCGTTAAAAATTGGTTGGTATGACTAGAAAATTACTAAAAAAAACATCTTTAAACAATAGCACTAGCATGTTCACAAACAAACTATTGCTTTTATTTGCGTTTAGTAGCTTGGTGAGTAATGCGCAACAGTGCATCGGTCCCTATCAGTATTTTGAAAGTTTTAGATCTGGTACTATTGCCACTATTAAAACTGCAATGCAAGCTGAAGGATGGTCCTTTGCTGGTTCTGCAACCCCTGCTAATGTAGGTGGTTTTGGGAGAACAGGTATGAATTTTTTAAGTTTAGGAAATTCAAGTACAAATATTGTTATTACTCCTTTTATTAATAATCCCAATAATTTCACTTTTTATTACAGAAGCACTAATTCAACCGCTGGAAAAGATGTAGCTTTTACTGTTGATTGGTCTGCTGATGGAACTACATGGTCAACGGCGGTTCCATTAACTACAAACACAGCTTCTCCTGCGGGAGCATACCAGTCTTATTCCACAACTACTTTTGGAGGAGTTGCCAAAGCCCAAATAAGAATAAAAGTTACAGGTAACACAGGAGGTTCGTTAGTTTTAGATGATCTTTCGTGTACTTCTACTATTCCTGCTAATAATACTATAGTTGTCCCAGAATGGGGGGCAGCTTCTTCAACTATTAATTGTACTACTCCATTTAATGTGCCTTCTT
>CAIRMK010000275.1 GCA_903879645.1 uncultured Bacteroidota bacterium | reverse complement strand
GAACGCTTTATCTTGTAATTATTTTTAAATAAATATATTTAAAATATAGTATGTAATTCCTGCAATTAATGCTGAAACCGGAATGGTTAATATCCAAGCCCATAAAAGGTTTACTGTTACCCCCCAACGAACAGCAGATACTCTTTTGGTCACTCCCACTCCAATAATAGAACCTGTAATTGTATGAGTAGTAGAAACTGGAATTTTAAAATGTTCCGTCATAAATAAGGTTAAAGCTCCTGCTGATTCAGCGACAACACCTTCGAAGGCATTTACTTTAGTGATTTTAGAACCCATTGTTTTCACAATCTTCCAACCTCCACTTAAAGTTCCTAATCCAATTACGGTGTAACACGCTATAGGAATCCATTGTGGCATTTCAGCTTTTATTCCTTTATCTTCATTAGGTAAAACTACATGTAACCAATGAGGCATTGTATCTACTGAAACCCCATTTGAATGAATGTAAACGGCAACTGCCGCCGCAATAATACCCATTACTTTTTGCGAATCATTACCCCCATGTCCTAAACTGAACGAAGCAGAAGAAAGTAATTGCATTTTTCTCAGTGATTTTTCAGCTCTTGCTGTAGATAAGCTACTAAATCGTAAGTTGAAAATTGCCAAGCTAAAGAAAATAAATCCTACCAACAGCCATTTAATATTCGATGGCTCTGTAAGTACAGCTAAGAAGTGATTTTCAAATCTAGGTTTTTCAATATCAAATTTCATTACACTAGCTAAAAACCAAACTACCAATCCCATTAAAATAACAGTAACAATTTTTGGAGTAATCGTTTTTTTAGAAGCGTGCATCATCCAAATGGAAATAAAATAGGAAATAATCATCCCTAATAATGGTGCCAAAACAATAAAAGCAATCACTACAGCAACTCCTGATGGTAATGCTCCGCCTTCACCTGGCTTGTACCAGTTCACCACATGAAAACCTGCATGAGCAATCGCTGCACCTGCAAATCCTCCGATTAGCGTATGAGATGATGATGATGGAATTCCTTTCCACCAAGTGATTAAATTCCATATAATAGCAGCAATAACTCCTGCTAAAATAACTGTTAAATCTATATTTTCAGATTTAGCAGTTTTGGCCACTGTGTCAGCTACCCCAAAACCAAAAACCCAATAAGCAAGAAAGTTAAAAAAGGCTGCCCAAACCACTGCTTGAAATGGTGTTAAAACTTTTGTTGCCACAATAGTAGCAATAGAATTGGCGGCATCATGGAAACCATTGATATAATCAAATATCAAGGCTAGAACTATAATAACTATAAGTAAAGTCATGTTTGTATGTCTAAATTATACTTATTATTAAGAATGTTTAACCGAAATTTGTTCCATCACATTAGAAACACTTTTACATTTATCCGATGCTGATTCTAATGCAGAAAGTACTTCTTTGTATTTAATAATGTTTTTAGCATCAATTTCATTTTCAAAAATATCAGCCACCGCTTTATCAAAAACAGCATCAGCTTTACTTTCCAATTTGTTTATTTTTTTGCACGTATCTTTAATTGCTTTATGATCTTTCATGTCTTTCAATTCTTTGATACCTACACCAATTAATTGACAAGCTTCCAAATTAATTTCAGTTAATTTTCGGATTGATTTTGTAATTTTTTCTACTTGATACAATCTCATTTTACTTGCTGCACCGTGCATAAAATCGGCAACATTATCAATCGCTTTAATTAACGAGTGAATGTCTTCTCTATCAAATGGAGTAATGAAATTTCTACTTAATTCCAAATGCGTTTTATGAGTGATTTCTTCAATT
>CAIRMK010000274.1 GCA_903879645.1 uncultured Bacteroidota bacterium | reverse complement strand
CGGGGTCCACCCCAAAACTTTCGGGATTCACCCCAAGACCTTCGGGGTCCACCCCAGAACCTTCGGGATTCACCCCAAAACCTTCGGGATTCACCCCAAGACTTCCGGTAGTCATACCCAAGTATCCGGTATTGGTACCCTAGCATTCGGTATTGATACCCAAACTTCCGGTATTGATACCCTGCATTCGGTAGTCATACCATAACTTCCGGTATTGATACCCAGCCATCCGGTATTGATACCCTAGCATTCGGTAGTCATACCAAGACTTTCGGTAGTGATACCCAAGCGTCCGGTATTGATACCGTAGCTTCCGGTAGTTATACCCAAGCATCCGGTATTGATACCCAAGCTCTCGGTATTGATACCAAAACTAGCGGTATTGCTACCCAAACTTTCGGGGTCTATCCCAAAATTGAAAAAATTATTAGATAAAAAGGGTTTTTATTTGGCGAAAGTCGATAAAATAACCGCAACCGATAGCCATACAACCCCGTGAATGAGTAAACATTTGGCATAACTTTGATTGCCATACAATTGTTTAATCAGATGAATCATAAAATAGATAATACTGATGGGGATGAATAAATACAGCATTAATACCCCGCCATTAGGGGTATTGCCATGTGTTGGGAAAAGCTGATAACAAGCACCTGCAATCAAAATATAGATAGTATAAAAAGCGATGGTAATGTTTTCTTTTGAGAATTTGTTGAGGTTCATTTATATCTAATATCTGAAATTTAATATCTACAATTGTATCTGTCTTTCTATTTGTTGTTCCAAAGAAATAAAAGTTTCCGTTCTAGAAACGCCGTCAATGGGTTGGATTTTTTTATTCAAAAGCTGCATTAAATGTTCGTTGTCCCGACAAATGATTTTGATTAATATGCTCCAATTTCCTGTGGTATAATGACATTCTAATACTTCTGGAATTTTTTTTAATTCTTTTACGGCCTCCGAATTGCTGGCTGCTTTTTCAAGATAAACGCCAATAAACGCCATAGTTTTATAACCTAAAACTTTATTGTTGACAATAAATTTAGACCCCGATATCACTCCGGCATCTTCTAGCTTTTTCAATCGTTGGTGAATAGCAGCCCCAGAAATTCCTATTTTTTTAGCTATTTGAAGAATAGGTTTGCGGGCATCTTCCATCAAGTCACGAAGAATTTCTTTGTCGATTCCGTCAATTTCTATTTGAAGCTGATTGGTTTTCATAGGTTATAAATTTATAGCAAAAGTAGAAATTTTGTTTTAGATGATAAGAAAAACTAATTACTAGTCACTAATTTATCAGGATTATAACCAATATAAGGCATTTCGATTTCTTTAAATATTACTCCAAATTCTTCTAACTCTTTCAAAATAGGTTCGTAGACTTCTTTGCGAATAGGCAATTGCACCCCAGGGGTTTTGATGTTGCCGTTTAAGATTTGTAAAGTCGCCATTGCTACCGGTAAGCCTACTGTTTTAGCCATAGCAGTATAGGTTTGATCGTCGCCAATGCATACCATTTTAGAATCAATTTGGTGCTCCGTACCGTTAAGTTCATAACCAAATTTGTGGTACATCACAATCATATCTTTATCGTTGGGTTGTAATGTCCAGCTATCGTTTAAGATGCGTTCTAAAATTTGAGCGGGTGTAGCATTTTTCAATCCAATAATTTTATCTGGGTTGAACAAATCAAGTTCTAGAAGTTTGTCCCACATGATATCGTCTTGCTCAATGTTGAGTGCTAAGCGAGCTTTTATTTCTACTGAATCAGTTGG
The DNA here is from genome assembly GCA_903879645.1 of uncultured Bacteroidota bacterium. GTDB lineage: Bacteria > Bacteroidota > Bacteroidia > Flavobacteriales > Flavobacteriaceae > Flavobacterium. Next base: position 2,547 of record CAIRMK010000274.1, on the reverse strand, counting down.
ATGATACGGTAAAAAGGAATTTATAAAATCGCGGAAACTCATGGTTTCTGAATGTTCCATTTCATAAGAATCATCAGTCATACCCAATTGTACAAACATATTCCATGCTTTTGAAAATCCAACTCTTCTGATAGTACCTCGGTATAAGGTTAAGGCATCATCCAAACCATAAACACTTCTGTATTTTAAAGAATCTCTATTGGCATATCCTTCAAATTTGCCATATCCTTCGACCAATAAAAATTCGGTTCTTCGGAATAATTTAGTATAAGGAATGTATTTGTATTTTCCTTCTTGAATGAATTTAGCTGCTCCACCTTGACCTGCTAAAACCACATTTCTAGGTGCCCATGTAAATTTGTAATTCCATAGATTGTTATCGCTTTCTGGAGCTACTAATCCGCCACAGAACGATTCGAACAATAGCATTTTTCCACCTTTTTCTCGAATGTCATCAATCACTTTCATAGCGCTCATGTGGTCGATACCTGGGTCAAGCCCGATTTCGTTCATAAAAACCAATCCGTTTTCTTTGGCGGCTTCATCCAATCCTTGCATAGCATCCGAAACATAAGAGGCAGTCACCATGTGTTTTTTAAAAAGTATACAATCTTGTGCTACCTCAATATGCATGTGGGCGGGCAACATCGAAATGACAATATCTGCTTTTTGAATTTCTGCGTGACGCTGACTTTCATTATTGATATCCAATTGAATGGCAGTGGCATTTTTGTGATGGTTGGTTTTTCTTTGCGCCAATTCTAATGATAAATCCCCAATGGTTAAATGTAGATTTTCTTGATCAGATTTACTTAAAAGATATTGAATTAAAGAAGAAGCCGAACGACCTGCTCCTATGATTAGAATGTTTCTCATGGTTTATTTAAAATAGGATACAAAGCTAAAGAAATTTCAATAAAAAAATTCCAAATTCCAAGTCAATCTCGGAATTTGGAATTTTGTTTGGGGAATAAAAAATTACTTCAAATCCTTTTCTAAATCTTCCAAGTCTTTTTTAGCTTCTTGTTTGGTTTCTACTTTCTGTTGTTCAAATTTTGTGTCTTTGGCTACTTTATCTTTCATAAGAAAAGTTTTTCCAACCACAACAATTGCACAAAGATAAGCAACGATAAAAAGTCTTTTAGGTAATTTTCTTTGGTCAATTTCTGAATTTTTAAAAGCAATAAATATAGCTATTAGTGCTAAAAATATAGGAGCTAAAGCCAATGTACCTAAGGGTAAAGCAGAAAAAATTACACTTAAAATGGTTAGAAGAATAGCTAAAATAATGAATATTTTTCTCATAGGGATACTATTAAATTCCAGATGCTGAAGTTAACGCCAATTGACCAGTCCCAACAGGAATACTAAATTTCATTAAGGCAGGAACTTTTTTAGCATCGGCAGTTAGGTAGATTAAATTTTTGTCTTTTCCTTTTAATACATCCGTTTTGGCTCCAATTGAAAGTTTATAACAGTTTTTAGACCCTAAATTTCCAGCAGAAACGGTTTCCATTCCCAATAATTTAACGGTAACTGGAATTTGTGTTTCGTCAAAAACTATGGTAAAAGATTGTGCTTGTCCTGTTTTCATTTTAGACAAATCCATGGTTCTTAATTTATACATGATAGATACAACATCTTGAGTGGATGCACCAATAGTAAAGGTTTTTGTGGTTTCTGGAGTAGTTCTTTTTTTAGTAGTACTAGTGACAGAGTTGCCTTTAAAAACATATTTTTCTTTTTTGATATAGCCTCCTTCATCGATGCTTCTTTTGTATAAACTTGGCTTCAAAGTAATGGGATCAACATAGGATTCATAAAGATCGCGAATTTTAAAAAATTTATCCCATTTGGCATACGTTGCTAATTCGCAATTCAAATGCAAGTAGGCATTTTTTGAAGTAGTGACAATATCGGTAGACAAAGTAACTTGAGCCAATTGCGTCATTAAGCCACTCATGTTATAGGAGCCAGCAAAAACCAATTTCTCCCCTGATGGAATTCCAACATTGCTTTCAGATTTAAAAGAACAAAGTGTCAAAATTGTAGCGATGACCAATACAGCTTTTTTCATGACTAAAAAATTAAGTTGCAAATATAAAAGTTTAATATTGTTAAAGACAAAAAGAAAACATAAAATCCTTTATAGTTCAATACATAACAGATAAATTTGTCGAAAATATAAATTGGACTACCAATGGATAAAAAAATTCTTTCGACCGCAGGTTTTTTTGGAATGACCGCAATAGTATTAGGGGCTTTTGGTGCTCATGCTTTGAAAAAAGTATTGTCAATAGATCAATTAGCCACTTTTGAAACAGGGGTAAGATATCAAATGTATCATGCTTTGTTTTTACTTTTTTTAGGATTAAATACTCATATAGTTGATAAAACAAAGAAAGTTATTTTAACCCTAACGATCCTTGGTGTTATGTTCTTTTCGGGATCTATTTATTTGCTGGCAACTGATAGTTTAAATACTTTTGATTTCAAAGTTATCGGATTTGTAACTCCAATAGGAGGATTACTATTAATAGTAGCCTG
>CAIRMK010000273.1 GCA_903879645.1 uncultured Bacteroidota bacterium | reverse complement strand
CCAGTTCAACAAGTAGCTTTAGATTCAGATGTTGATTTCATGAATTGGTTCATGGGTGCTAAACAAACACAAACAGTACAAGATGCTGCTACAGGAACTGACAACACAGTTATCGCTAGAAAAAAACAAATCCTTTCTTCAGGAGTTACTCCAAACAAAGTATTGTACAGAACTTTCGTTAAAAAAGTAATCAGCCAAGAAAGCGCAACAGTATAATTCATTACTACATAGATTTGGTACTTTACGTAGTAAACCTCCTAATAGGGAGGTTTTTTTTTGTTCCTGCCTTCGCGGGAATGACAGTTGGTTTCTTGATGCACAAAGTTGCACAAAGGTTGGCACAGCGTTACACAGCGTTTTATTTTAACACAAAAGAAACAAAAGGTTTATTCCGCGGAGCTTTATTAGTTGGATGCGCCTCGTGTTAAGTTTTGGTTGCACGGAGTTACACGAAGTTTGGCACAGAGTATCACAAAGTTTTTTAACCATACTTCGACAGGTTCTGTAAAGGTTCAGCACAAAGATTATAAATACTATTTACTTATAAAAGAACACAAAGGCGCTTCGCTTTGAATAACCAAACCCAAACCCAAGACCCAAAATCCATTTTAACTTAAAATTAATATTCGTTTCTATAATGAAGTAACGTTTATACTGTACTTTTATGATGTAGTCATTTACGCTTTTTTCAATTGGCTGCAAAATTGTATTTTTATCCCATATCACCTCTTTTTTTAATTCCGTAGCATCACTATGCAATGAAAAAAAGAGATGAAATCTGAAACAAAAAACCTAATTTTTCGCTTCAATCAAAAAAGTGTAAACGACTTCATTATGGAAAACAAGACTAGAAAAGGATTTTTCTTTAAGCAATATGAAGCGCCCTATCGTTCGCCTTTTGAGACACTTTTTGAGATATTCAAAGAGTTAATCACCAATACCTCAGGCGATTTTGACGAAGCCATCGATTGGTTGCGGCAATTGGATGTCGAATACAAACTGACCGATGAAAACTACACCATCGATGATTTTATTGAAGATTTAAAGAAAAAAGGATACATCCGCGAAGAACTCAAAGAGGATGGCACTTCAGGAACCGGCATCACCGCCAAAACCGAAAGAGCCATCCGCCAACAAGCGTTGGACCAAATTTTCGGAAATCTCAATAAGTCGGGGAGTGGTAACCACAAAACAAAGTACTCTGGCAATGGCGATGAACAAACTGGCGAATTTAGAGCCTATCACTTTGGGGATGCTTTGGATACCATATCACTAACAGAGAGTTTGCGCAATGCGCAAATCAACAATGGAGTTGATGAATTTCAATTGACTGAAAACGACTTAGTGGTCGAAGACGCTCAATTCAAAGCCCAGATGAGTACCGTTTTGATGATCGACATCAGCCACAGTATGATATTATATGGCGAAGACCGTATTACGCCTGCCAAAAAAGTAGCGATGGCTTTGGCCGAACTCATCACCACTCGCTATCCCAAAGACACCATCGACATACTGGTTTTCGGAAATGATGCTTGGCCTATTGCCATTAAAGATTTACCCTATTTAAAAGTGGGACCTTATCACACCAATACCGTTGCCGGTTTGCAATTAGCGATGGACATGCTCCGCCGAAAACGCAATACCAATAAACAAATCTTTATGATTACCGATGGCAAACCCAGTTGCGTTCGCGAAAAAGACGGCACCTATTACATGAACAGTAATGGACTCGACGAATACATAGTGGAACAATGTTATAACCAAGCGGCACAGGCCCGAAAATTACACATTCCCATTACGACCTTTATGATTGCCAACGACCCTTATTTACAGCAATTCGTCAACCGATTCACAGAAGCCAATCAGGGAAAAGCGTTCTATACTGGATTGAAAGGTCTTGGTGAAATGATTTTTGAGGATTATGAAACGAATAGGAAGAAGAAGATTAAATGATTAGTAATTAGTAAAAAGTGACTAGTGATTAGTAACTAGTGATTAGAAACAAAATAACATGAAAATAGAAAACATAAAAACGCTAGGCGAATTAAAAAAAGCGGGATACCAATCCAAAAGCATCAAAGACGAATTGCGTGACAATTTAAGGGCTAAAATTATAGCAGGACTGCCTGTTTTTGAGGGCGTACATGGTTTTGAGAATACCGTCATCCCCGAATTGGAGCGGGCCATTTTATCCCGCCACAACATCAATTTACTAGGACTTCGTGGGCAAGCCAAAACACGCTTGGCACGCAAAATGATTGAATTGTTAGACGAATACATTCCTATAGTTGCGGGTTCGGAAATCAACGACGACCCTTTGGCGCCCATCTCTAGATTGGCAAAGGACCTCATTGCTAAAAAAGGCGATGCCACTCCCATAGCATGGCTCCACCGCAGTGACCGTTTTTTTGAAAAACTAGCCACTCCCGATGTGACCGTTGCCGATTTAATAGGCGATGTCGATCCCATCAAAGCCGCCAATTTAAAATTATCCTATGCTGATGACCGTGTGATTCACTTTGGGATGATTCCCAGAGCCAACCGCTGCATTTTTGTAATTAATGAGTTACCCGATTTACAAGCGCGTATTCAAGTGGCGCTATTTAATATTTTACAAGAAGGCGACATCCAAATCCGCGGCTTCAAAGTGCGAATGCCTTTGGACATGCAATTTGTCTTCACTGCCAATCCCGAAGATTATACCAATCGAGGTAGTATCGTTACCCCCCTGAAAGACCGTATAGGATCGCAAATCCTAACACATTACCCTGAAACGATTGCGATTGCCAGAACCATTACCCATCAGGAATCCAAATTGGATTCGCAACAATCCGAAGCGGTTTATGTGCCTTCCTTAGCTAAAGACTTACTCGAGCAAATCAGTTTTGAAGCCCGCGAAAGCGAATATATTGATGCCAAAAGTGGGGTCAGCGCCCGTATGAGCATCACCATGTATGAAAATTTAGTGAGCACTGCCGAGCGCAGAGCCTTGCGTGCCGGAAGTGCTACCACTACCGTTCGCTTGTCCGATTTTATGGGAATCATTCCCGCGATTACGGGCAAAGTCGAATTAGTGTACGAAGGCGAACAAGAAGGCGCAGCCGTTGTGGCCCAACATTTGATTGGCGATGCCATTCATACTTTTTTCCCTGCCTTTTTTCCTAAAATAGAAAAACTAGAACGCGATGCCAATGCCAGTCCTTATGCGAACCTATTGGAATGGTTTTTTGCCGAAACCGGTTTCGAATTATTAGACGATGCCACCGATGCAGCCTACCAAAAGCAATTGGATGCCATCCCACCGCTAGACGCTTTACTAAAAAAATACCAACCTGATTTCCCAAAAGAAGACCTATACTTCCTAAAAGAATTCCTCCTTTGGGGACTTGTAGAATACGACAAACTGAGTAAGGATAGAGTAGCCGTGGGCTATCAGTTTAAGGATTTGTATAGTAATT
>CAIRMK010000272.1 GCA_903879645.1 uncultured Bacteroidota bacterium | reverse complement strand
CAGCATTTGTCAATATGTAAAAACAGAAATACCTAAAAATGTAGTTATTGAATATGAAAAATATAATGAAACAACTAAAATTCATGAGGATTGTAAATTTAAACATCCATATTGTTATCCAAAATGGTATTGTTTAAAAGACAAAGCAAAGTTTTAAATCATCTTTCTAGCTTTCTCTAAATCTTCAATGGTATCAATTCCAATACCTACGTGAGTAGTTTCTACCATTTTAATTCGTTTTCCAAATTCCAAATAGCGTAATTGTTCTAGTTTTTCTGAAGCTTCTAATGATTTCATCGGTAACGAATAGAAATCTAACAATGCTTGTTTACGGAAGGCATAAATTCCTATATGTTGAAAGTATCTAACGCCAACATTTGTTTCTCTTGGATAAGGAATTACCGAACGGGAAAAGTACAATGCAAATCCGTTTTGGTCTACCACCACTTTTACGTTATTCGGATTATTGATATCCTCTTCGTTAGTGATTTCTCGCATTAAGGAAGCCAAATCCACTTTTTTATCAGCATCATTCTGAAACACTTCAATCACTTTCTTCAAAGGTTCTTTGTTGATAAATGGCTCGTCTCCTTGCACATTTACTACAATATCAACGTCTAGATTAGCCACTGCTTCTGCAATTCTATCACTACCGCTTTCATGTTCTTTAATTGACATAATTGCTTTTCCACCATGGTTTACAATTTCATCATAAATCAAAAGAGAATCCGTAACTACAAACACATCATCAAATAAATGAGTGTCTTTTGCCGCTTCATAGGTGCGAAGGATTACTGTTTTCCCTCCTAAATCTTGCATGAGTTTAGCAGGAAAACGAGTGGAGGCATAACGAGCGGGTATTACGGCAATGACTTTCATATAATACGTTTTTATTGCTTCACCTCGTCAAAGTTAATCATCCAATGAATTCCAAATTTATCTACAAACATTCCGAAGTAAGCGCCCCAAAAGGTATCAGTCATTGGCATTTTAACCACATCGGCAAGACCTTTAAAGATACTATCGGCTTCCTCCCTACTATCCACATTGATGGAAATAGAAACATTTTCTCCCATTTTTACCACTCCAGCTTGAGAATTACTATCGCTTCCCATTAAGATGGTATTTCCAATAGGTAATGAAACGTGCATTATTCTATTTTTATCCTCTTCTGGAAGTTCGGGTTGTCCTTCTGCTGGTGGCATATCACCAAATCTTCCTATATAAGGAAATTCACCGCCAAAAACGGATTTGTATACTAAAAATGCTGCTTCGCAATCTCCGTTGAAAACTAAATAAGGGTTTACTTGTGCCATGTTTATTTGGTGGTATTATTTTCTAAAACTTTTTTCAAATTGGATAATCCTGTTTCAAAGTCAGGTCCTACTTCTTTGTCCATATCAAATGTTAAACTCATTAAATTAAATGGAAAAGGATAAGCACCTGTAAAACCCCATTTTACTTTTGTGGTATTAGCATCAACACTTTCAGTAATAAAATAGCAATCATCTTCGGCATTCATCGGTTTGGTAAAAATTAATCGGGTATCCATTCGTTCTCCTTCTACAATTTTGGAAATAATTTGTTGTCCTGTGCCTAAATGCTCGTCTTTACTATCCCATGAATAGGAAAACCCAACTTGTCCATCGGTTCCTTTATAGGATTTTTTCATCTTTGGATCCATCCTATTCCATTTACTGAAGTTGTCTTGATTTTTTACGAATTTAAGATATTGAAAGACTTCATTTTTGGGTTTGTTAATTACAATTTCTCTTTCAACAGCATAGTCTTTTTTTACAAAAAGCGCTACTATCAATAGTATTCCAATAAATACTGCTATAATCAATAGAATTTTTTTAATGATTTTCATAATGGTTTGGTTTTGGTTAGTT